>NZ_QSHS01000018.1:24767-51210 GCF_003467795.1 Collinsella sp. AM36-4AA | reverse complement strand
GACAAAACTATAGGAACACCCAATGACTATGAAAGGTATCCATGGAAACGATCATCAACGTCGACGATGTCTCGTTCTCCTATGGCACGCAGACCGAGCAGGCGCTCAGCCACATCTCGCTCAGCGTGAACAAGGGAGATTTCATCGGCATCATCGGGCCCTCGGGCGCCGGCAAGTCCACGCTTGCCGCTTGCCTGTCGGGTGCCGTGCCCCACCACTACACCGGCACGTTCTTTGGGTCCGTCATGGTTGACGGCCACGACACCTGCGAAGCCTCGCTCACCGACGTGTCGCAAATCGTCGGCAGCGTGCTGCAGGATATCGACACGCAGATGGTCGCCTCGGTCGTCGAGGACGAGATGCTCTTTGGCCTCGAGAACTTTGGCGTTCCCCACGACCAGATCGAGCAGCGCGTGAGCGAAACGCTCGAGACCGTCGGCATCAGCGACCTGCGCGACCGCGAGATCGCCACCCTCTCGGGCGGACAGAAGCAAAAGGTAGCCATCGCCGCCATCCTCGCCATGCGTCCGCGCGTCTTGGTTCTCGACGAGCCCACCGCGGCACTCGACCCCGCCAGCTCCACGTTGGTCTTCGAGACGCTGCGTGAGGCAAACCGCACGCTTGGAATCACCATCGTCGTCGTTGAGCAAAAGGTCGCCCTGCTCTCGGAGTACTGCAACCGCGTGCTCGTGCTCAACCATGGCAAAATCGCGCTGCAGGGCGAACCACACGAGGTCTTCGCGCATACCGACGAGCTCCGTGCCATCGGCGTCGACTGCCCTCGCGTCACGCGTATCTTCAATAGCCTCGAGGCCGATGGCCTGGTAAGCGGTACCCCTTGCTTGGATGTCGACGAGGCCGAGCGCCTGATTTCGGGCATCGTCGACCCCGCACACGCAAGCAGCGACATTCAGGCACCCGCCGGCTCACCGCACGCACCGTCGTTACGCCCGCACGCCAAGGACGCCGAACCCGTACTCACCTTCGACCATGTTGAGTTTGCCTATCCCAATGGCGGCGCCGCCGTCCACGACCTCAACCTGACCCTCTATCCCGGCGAGCTCGTGGGCATCGTCGGCCAAAACGGTGCCGGCAAGACCACGCTCACCAAGCTGCTCACAGGCCTGCTTAAGCCCGCCTCGGGCAGCGTGCGCGTTACGGGGCTGGATACCGCCGCGGTCCCCACGAGCCGCATTGCCCGCGAGGTCGCAACGCTCTTCCAAAACCCCGACCGCCAGATCTGCAAGGATACCGTACTCGACGAGGTCGCTTTTGGCCTGGAACTTGGCGGCATGGACCGCGCCGAGGCTCTGCGTCGTGCTCAACTTGTTACCGACCGCTTTGGCCTGCCTGCCGATGAGGCACCTTTCTCACTTTCGCGCGGCCAGCGACAAATGGTGGCGCTTGCCTCCGTCGTAGTTGTTGAGCCCAAGATCGTCGTGCTCGACGAGCCCACGAGCGGCCTTGATTACCGCGAGTGCATGACCGTCATGGAAACGGTGCGCACCATGGCCGAGCGCGGCTGCGCCGTTATCATGGTCTGCCACGATATGGAAGTTGTTTCCGACTTTGCCGAGCGTATCGTAGTAATGGCCGACGGTCACATCCTCGACCGCGGCCGCACGCACGAGCTATTCTCGAACATCGATCTCATGCGGCGTGCCTACGTGGAGCCTCCCCAGGTTATTGAACTCTCGCGCCGTCTGGCATCTTCCGTCTCGCCCGCTTTTGCGCAGGTGAGCGAGGTCACCGATGTCGTTCGAATTACCAAGGAGATGGTCCACCGTGGTTAACGTCATCGACTATATGCCGGGCGACACACTGCTGCACCGCTTGAACCCGGTCGTCAAACTGGGCCTTGCCGCCGCCATCATCATCGGCATCTTCCTGTCCGACACCTACGTGGCGCTGTTGGGCTTTTTGGCACTCACCCTCGCACTGGGCGCCTATGCCGGTGTCGTCGACCGTCTGTTCTCGTTGCTCAAGTTGCTGATTCCGCTCGCGCTTATCATGCTGGTGCTCCAGCTAGCCTTTATGCGCGATGGCAACGTGGTGTGGGGCTTTATCACCGACACGGGCCTCATCACGGGATCGAAGGCCTGCCTGCGCCTGCTGGGTGTGGCGTTACCGCTCATCCTCATGCTCATGGTGACCAAGCTCAACGACCTTGCCAACGCCTGCGTCGAGGTGCTGCACGTACCGTATCGCTATGCTTTCACCTTTACCACGGCGCTACGCTTTGTGCCGGTGTTTGGTCAGGAGATGAACGCCATCATGGAGGCGCAGACCGCACGCGGCGTCGAGTACGACACCAAGAACCCCATCAAGAAGCTTAAGCTCATGCTGCCACTGTGCGTGCCACTGCTCATCTCGAGCGTGGGCAAGACCGATGCCACAGCCTTGGCGGCAGAACAGCGCGGCTTCTATCTGCGTACACGCGCTAGCTCGTACAAGCGCTACCCCATCAAGGGCCTGGACATCGCCGTGCTCATCGTCAGCATCGCCCTCATCGCCATCGGCTTCCTGTTCTAGTTCGCCACCGATAGCAACCGCCCAACGCAAAAGGCCTCGGCTCGCACCAAACGAGCCGAGGCCTTTACTGTTTCACCAGATAAAATCTACCAAAATTAACCTGTCTTTTTTGGCAGGTCGGAAGCTAGAGGCGGTAGGGGGCGGCGCTGCGGATGATGGATTCGCGCACCAGGACGTCCATGGCATCGAGGGTGATCTCGGGCATCTCTCGGTACTTCTGCAGCACCGATAGCTCGGTGCAGGCCAGAATGACGCGGTCGCAGCCGCTACGGGCGAACTCCCACATCACGCGGTCAAACTTATCCATATCGGGCTCACGTCCGGCCTTCACATCATCGTAGATAAGCGACATCACATCGTTCTGACGTTTCTCGCTGGGATAGACGACCTCGACACCCGCAGCCTCGCATTCGCGGCCGTAGACGCCCGCGCCCACGGTTCCGTCAGTGCCCATGATGCCAATCTTGTGCACCGGCTCGGCCGGCATACTCAGGTTGGGGTCGAACTCGCACTCCCCCATCACCGCGCCCGCAAGGGCATAGCGCACCGACTCACGCGGCATGTGGATAATCGGCACCTTCGTAAACGACTGGATCTGGTCGTAGAAGTAGTGTGACGTGTTGCAGGGAATCGCTATGTGCGCACAGCCCAGCGACTCGAGTGCCTGAGCACACTCTTTCATGGCCGCCAGCAACTTGGCATGCTCGCCGGTCTTAATGGCCAGCGTGCGGTCGGGCATGGTCGACTTGGAGAGCACCACCATGTCGATATGTTCCTGATCGCAGGCAGCAGCCGTATGACGCACCACCTGGTCGTAGTAATACGACGTGGCCTCGGCGCCCATGCCGCCGATAACTCCCAGCTTTTCCATCGCCGCCTCCTTGGTGACGCATGCGCAATTGCGCGTATCATACCCGCGCCCGCCCGATGTAAACCGGACGGGCGCCGCACTCATCTACTTGTAATACGTCTTGAACAGCTTAAAGTGGCGCAGCTTGGTGTGCCACATGCGCAGCCAGCGGTTAAAGACAAAGTCGCCCTTCATAAACGAAGGGTCGGCGCCCTTGCCTTCCTTGTCCAGGCGATGCACCTTAGCGCGCAGCTCGGGATCCTTGACGTACTTGTCGACGACGCCCATGGGGACGACCATCCACAGCGCCTCGTCCTGCGCCGTCACAAACTCCGGCTCAAACGGGCGGTTGAACACATACTCGTCCACCACATACTTGGCAACGTTAAAGCCGCTGTTGGTGACGTAGTAGTTGCTGCGGCCTTGGCGCGTGTTGAAATCGAAGAACTTAAACGAGCCGTCGCGCTCGTCGTACTTAACGTCAAAGTTGGAATAGCCCACAAAGTGAAGGTCCTCGAGCAACTTGCGCACGCCGCCCATGAGCTCGTCATTGGGCTCGGTGATGATGCAGGCGTGATTACCGACGCCATGGGGCTGATGCTCCTCGAGCAGCACGTGACCCAGGCACATCATGCGGACCTTGCCGTTGCGGTCGGAATAGCTGGTGAGCACGCGCATGTACTCGTCGTTGCCGGGCACGCGATCCTGCAAGATCAGGTCGTCGGTGTAGCCGCTGGCATACGAGTCGCGGATGACCTGTTCCAGCTCGGCACGGTCGGCAATCTCATAGGCCTTTTTCTGGCCCTCGAACTCATGCTGCCACCACATGATGCCATCGGAAGGCTTCAGGATCATCGGGTAGGGGAAGTCAATCTGGTCGAGCACTTCGGCAGGTGCCTCGCCTTGGGCGTTCAGCATCGCCATGGTGAAGGTAAAGGTATGCGGATAGGGCACGCCATGTTTCTCGCACAGCTCGTAGAAGATCTCCTTCTTCTGGCACTGCTCAAGCATGCTATAGGGAGCGTAAGGCGCGACGATATTATCCGCCAACTCATGGGCATCCTTGGCTTGAGCCACGAGAGCGACATAGTTATCGCCACAGCCCACAAGGACAATCGTCTTATCGGCATGCGCTTGGGCGATGCCGTTGACGGTTTTGAGCATCACGGGCATGGTGTCGATATCCACGTTGGGCGTGTAGTCGATAATCTGGCTACGGTACGCGGGACCCGTCTGATACTTGCCAAAGACCAGACTCTTGACCTGGTACTCCTCGTAGAAGGCGCGCGCCACCGAATAGGCGTTGATGTCGCCACCGAGCAGCACGGGAATGAACTCGCGCTCTGTAAATTGCAATGCCATGGAAACTTCCTATCATGAACTGCCCGCACAACGGGCGGTCTTTGCGCAACTGATTTATTCTAGCGTGCCAAGCCGCCGGCGCCCAAAGCTCCACCGTATCTATGGCAAACAAGGCGAAGCAGTTTGCCTGCTCCTCCGCCGCCCATGCCGGGCAT
The DNA here is from genome assembly GCF_003467795.1 of Collinsella sp. AM36-4AA. NCBI lineage: Bacteria > Bacillati > Actinomycetota > Coriobacteriia > Coriobacteriales > Coriobacteriaceae > Collinsella > Collinsella sp. AM36-4AA. The sequence continues at coordinate 46,311 of NZ_QSHS01000018.1, read as the reverse complement.
CCACGTCGTCAAGTCTCATTTCTTGCCCACGATTGCATCTTTCCCCACGTGAGGCGACTTTTGATAAACAAAAACCCTCTCGGACAGGCCCCCGTAACGTTAAAGTTGAACTCTATGGTTTCTCAACAATTCATCATAACTGCAGGTCAAAGCCAAAGCCTCAAGTTCAACTTGACCCTTTGGAACCTTTAAGGTTCAAGTTGAGGTCGAAAGCAGTAGTAGAATACCGTTCGAACCATAACCTACGATTGATTGCAGAGGGACTGGATGCAGCATTCGAATCATCGCACCGCAGCGCTCATTGCGTCGAAGCCGGCTCGTATCATCACGAGCGCCGCGCTCGCCGTTGCGCTGACGGCCACGCCGATGCTCTCCCCCGTTGCGGCGTATGCCGCCTCGCAGGCAACGCAGGACCAGCTTTCCGCAGCCCAGCAGAAGATCGAAGCCGCCACGAGCGCCTACAACGACGCCCGCACCAAACTCGATGACCTGCAAAAACAGATTGACTCCAATGAGGCAAGCATCGAGGAAATCGAGGCTAAGCTTCCCGAGCAGCAGGCCAAGGCAAGCTCCGCCATGCGCGATCTGTACAAGTATCAGAAGGGCACCAATCCCATCGTGAGCTTCCTGGTCAATGCACAGAGCCTGGGTGAGTTCATCACGACCTGCAAATACACCAACCAGATCACGAGCTCGAGCGTCGACGAGATCGAAGAGCTCAATAATATGCAAACCGAACTCGAGCAGAACAAGGCCGAGCTCCAGCAGGCCAAGTCACAGCTTGAGGCAGAGCAGAAGAACGCCGAGGATGCACTGGCGCAGGCCCAGCAGCTCCGCAGCGAGGCACAGGCAAAAGCCGAGCAGGAAAATGCTGCCGAGCTTGCCAAGCTTGAGGCCGATAAGGCCGCTGCCGCCGAGAAGCTCTCGGGCGACGGCGTAAGCGGCAGCAATTCCAGCAGCCAGGCCACCAACACCAACACCACCATCGACACCACGGTGAACAACTCCAATACCGGTAGCTCCGATTACGATTCGTTCATCAATGAGTGGACGAGCCGCATCGACAATTATCTTGCCGGCTCCCCCATGGCAGGCCAGGGCTATAACTTTGCCGTCGCCGCCTGGAATACCGGTGTCGACCCCCGTTGGTCCCCCGCCATCGCCTGTATCGAGAGCACCAAGGGTACTTATTGCGCCAATTCTTACAACGCCTGGGGCTGGAGCGCCCGTGGCGGCGGTTGGCGCAGCTTTGGCAGCTGGAGCGAGGGTATCTCCGCTCACGTTGCCTATCTGGGCGCCAACTACGGCTCCACCCTTACCCCGGCAGCGGCCAAAAAGTACTGCCCGCCCACATGGCAGGACTGGTACAACAAAGTCGCCGCTCAGATGAACCGCATCTAAGTGCAACTGCAAAGGGCCCCAATGGGGCCCTTTTCTTTTAGGTAGCGGAGGTATCGACGACGCCGGTCGCATTGGCAACCGCGACTATGACGATCATACATAGGAGCAGCACACCCAATGCCTTGAGCCAGAGTTTCGCGAGTTTCTTGCCGCGATAGCTGTCAAGCAGTGTGAATCGCCGACGAAGACGGCGCTTATCGAGCAGCGCAAAATGCATAAGCGCCATAAGGCCATCGACAAAGAAAAAATACTCGATTATGAGAAGCCACGTCGGGTAGCTTTGGTTTGCTCCCGTGGGGTGAAAGACGGCAAAGTGACTTCCGGCAAAGAACACAAGTAGCGAGAAGCAGACAAGCGTATTCCAAATGCGCCCCAGAGACTCCGGAACGCGAGAGAGCAGACCGCATGCAGCGGAGGCGGCAGGCCTAGGAAGCCCTGCGGGGTTCTGGAGCCCTTGGGGCGTCAACACCGTCTCCGAGGCCGGAGTACGGACAGGTGCAGACACAGGAGGCCGCACGGGGCGACTCAGATCGTATGCCGCGCGCGTAGCCCGTCCCAACGCTTCCGCACTCGCAAAACGCTTAGCCGGGTCGAGCGCCATCGACATGCAGATGACATCGGCAAGTGGAGTGGGAATGCCACGCGCCTCGCATTGCTCGCGCATGTCGAGCCCTGGTTTAGGGTCGATTCCCGTCAAGCAGAAGAACAACAGGGCGCCAAGTGCGTAGACGTCGCTGCGCACACTCGTCTGCCCAAACCCATACTGCTCGGGCGGCGCATAGGGTCGCGTGCCAAACTTGACGGTGTCGGCATCGGCGCCATCGCGCCATACGCGCGCGATCCCCAAGTCGATAATCACCAGCGATGAAAACGTCAGGCCCTCATCGAGCGTACGGCTCGCACCTGTCACGATGATATTCGATGGCTTGAGGTCGCGATGGATCACCGGCGCCGACGTCTCCCCCGCCATTGCAAAACCGGCATGGAGCTCGCCCACGGCATCGCATAGGGCAGGATACAATTCACATGCCTAATCGGGGGTGGCTCCCAGACGGTCCACCAGCACCCCGAGCGTCTCTCCTTCGATATATTCCATAACCACGTTAAGCTCGTCGCCCACACGACGGCAATCGACGATTCTGGGCAGGTGCTCAAAACGCCTGCCCGCCCGTTGAGCGGCAAACAGACGCTCGTATGCCCCGCCGATTTGAGCCGAAGCATCGATGCGTTTACGGACAAAGGGGCCGAGCGAACCACCGCCGGTTCCTTCAAAGTACACGAGCTCGGTTGTTTCAACGGACGAGCGCTTAAGTACACGCTCCACGCGATAGCTGTCGTCGCGATCGAGCGACGCCAGATGTTCGGCAAGCGCTGCGGTCAGCTCGTCATCGGAATATGTTGTGGTCTGAGTATCCATAGCCTCCATCATAGCACAGGGCGCAGACACCCCATGGCATCCGCGCCCCGTTCGTTTGCATCGTTGTTCGGCAGCTCCGCCGGCTCAGATATCAGCCGCTAACTCACCGTCTCCTCGCCAAAGCGATACAGCTCCTCGTTGACCTTTTGGAGGCTGCACCCGCGATCGATGCAAAAGATGATAATCGCATCACGGCGATCCTTGCAGTTGAGGACGCTTACCCCGGCAGCCGTCAGTGCACGGTTGGCCTCTTTGAGCGTCAGCGCCATCGCAAAGGCAATCTGCAGCACCTTATTGCGACTCGGGTGACGCGCACCGGTAAAGATCTGATAGCCAAAGGTCTCATTGAGATCGGCCATACGAACCACGCGCGAGCGCTCCAAGCCCTTTTCCTGCAGCAGCTGCTTCAGGTAGTCCGAAAGCGACGGGGCAGCAAAGTCGTGCTCCCTGATATAGCCATCGATGTTCGGCGCATCGAGAAGCTCATTGAGCAGCTCCTCGGTCAGCTTTTTATCGGGCATACGACTTCACCTCCCCCAGTGCATGCAACATGCTAGAAACCGCTTACGTCCGAACGCTCCCAGCTAGCAACCTGGTCGGGAGACACCGTACCCAGCGCCTCGAACTTCCAGGAGCCGCCCGCCTTCAGATGATTGGTGTTTGCAAGAGCCGTTCCAACCTGGTTGCCATCGGCATCATACAGAACATACTCAATCTGAATGTAGCTCTTTTCCTTGTCCGTGTTATTGGTAAGCGTGCCCGTGATCTTATAGGCAAACTGACTGGAGGTGTCTTCAGCCTCGTCAGCAATGATATACGGTTCTTGCGGTTCTTTTTGCTCCTCAGCCTGCTGTGTCGCCTCGGCAGGTTTTGCCGAATCGCTCGCAGACGAATCGGTTGAATTGCCGCCCATAGAACCCACGGCACCGACGATAACCAGCACCACGATGACGCCTAGGACAATCTTGCCGATCGGCTTCTTTCCCTCTTTTGCCATTATTCATCCTTCCTACGATCCGGCTACCGTGCCGGCACACAGCACATCGTAGGAAGGATTGAACTTGAATTCATTAGCTGAGAGCTAAGGTTGCCATATAGAAGAGCATGAAGCGCGCGTCCATCACCGATGACACCTCGAGGCTTGCCAACATCGATTTGAACTACTGGTTCTACGGTTGCAGCGCTTTGCCTCGATTTCCGACATGGCGAACCCGCGCGGCGTGGTCCATGCGGACAACGACGCTCTCGAGCATGCCCTACACGCTCGATGCTCGCACGAACTCGACAAGAATCCTGGTAGATGCGGGCTGAGAGCCACCCAAGGGTCACATGGGCTCGACTACACTCAACGACCACATGGCCATCGTGGGCGGCAATGACACAGCCTGCGACTCAAAGCAGACGACGCACGCGATGTGCCGAATAGACCGCGGCGAGCAGGCGGGTTACCTCATAACAGCCGGCAGCCCCTACGGCATAAGCTAGGCAATGGGGTGTGGCGCGTATAGCGAAGACTAAAGCAGGTCGCTTTCCACCTCAACGTCTTCGATGCTTTCGACCTCCGCTTCAGTGGGCAGGGTTCCATCGGGGTCCTCGCCCTCCATGAACATCCTGATGGCGTTCTTAGCAATGATGCTCGTCGATGCCACGTCCACGCCGCCGCCAATCAAGCCACCGGCGAGGGGCAGCATTTTCCCGAGGTTGATGATACCCTTCTCGCCGAACTTCGTGATAAATCTGAAGCCAACCTTCTGGTTGATCTTCACGAGTGCCGACCCGGGAATCTTCTTGATTGCAGCCTCAAGCGATTTCGTCCCAGTCTTGATGAGCCCCATTTTGACAAGATCACTCGCCGTCGTACCCGTGAGGCACATGTAGATCATCGTCTGAACTTGGTCGGACGTAACGTCATAGCCACCCATCTTCGCGATGCAGGCGATCATGCGCATCTGAACGTACATGACGCTGCTTATGTTCGCGGGAATTGCGACCGGAAGCGTAATCAAGCCCCCGAGCCCGGTGACGAAACCTGAGGTTCCGCATTTCATGACCTGCCACTTTGCGAGTGCCCTTGCGGCATCATCGGGCGACTTCGCCTTTCCCGTGTAGTCGGCAACCATCTCGTCGACCGAACGACTCACCTTAGGGACGCCATTCAGTGCGCTCCTGTAGATGGTATCGAGCAGCTTGCCGGCCGATTCCTCATCGATGGGAATCTCGAAGCCTTTGGCCTTTTCAACCGTTTCTTTCTCTCCCGTCTTCTTAGCCATGGCTCTTCCTTTCTCGCAGCTTTGCTTTCTCAATGACCCTTGCAAATTCTGCGAACCGTCCATCAATCTTTGGACATTTTACCTCGCGATTTATAGCGATAATTCAGCTGCCAGCTGATTTGTGGCCGCAGCGAATGATGGGCTCGCAAGTTGGCCTATGTCCTGTTGGTGGGTCCTTATGGAATCTATTGCGATGAGCTGGTATAGGGGCTGGCGATCGCGGCCTGCATCCCCGTGTTACTGGCGGCGGTGCCCTCACGCCAAACACTTGCACATTCGGATTGCTACACAACGAATGGAACTTGTTGATGTGGGGCGCGGTTCATTCAGGGTCCGTCCCCTCGCTTCATCCTCAAGAAGCTCGTCGAAACCTACCCCACCGTGACGGATTCCCCGGTAAAGGTGCTCACAAGCAACAGGATAAAGAAGGCCAAATAGCTGATGCTCAGCAGGTAGGCGATGATCAAAAAGGCAATCCATCCGACATTAGTCTTACCATCGGCACGACGCTGCTCGCGAGAACGGCACAGCCAGACCGTCACGCCGATGGCGGTGATAAACAGTACGAGCGCCGCCGCAGCCAGCCCAGCAAGCACAAACATCACGCCAATGCTCACAGCGATGACCGGAAGCAGTAGCAAACCGCACCCGCATCCACCCGGACTATATACGGAAGACTGTCGGCATCGCCTCATCGCCACCCCCCCCATCATCTTTGAGCACTACAGTGCGATGGCCTGCTGAACAGGAACGATCTTATCGAGTTCCGGTTCAATCCGCCTTTTCTCGGCCTCAAGGTCAAACGCCACCTGAGCGCGCAGCCAATAACCATCCGTCAGGCCAAAATAACGGCAAAGACGGAGGTCGGTGTCGGCCGTCACGCGACGTTTTCCCAAGACAATCTGCCCGATACGCTGAGCCGGAATCCCGGTCTCCTTGGCGAGGCGATATTGAGAAATGCCCATAGGGACAAGAAACTCCTCTTTGAGAAGCTCACCAGGAGTCACCGGCGACAGCAAATCGGCCGAAGTCTCATCACTTGTGATAATCGACGATTTCGACATTCCAAGCCATCTCCTGTCTCCACTCAAAACAGACCCGATAGCGCTCGTTAACACGGATGCTATATTGACCGGCACGATCGTCCTTCAAAGCTTCCAGGCGGTTGCCCGGTGGAACGCGAAGATCATCAAGCGAAGCACAAACCTGCAGTTGGCGAATCTTCCTCAACGCAACACGCTCAAAGGGCACGAACCTCCTGACCCGCATACCCATGGCAAAGCGTTCGGTATCCTCATCTTTATACGATGCAATCATAGTATCGCCTTACGTTAGTAACGTCAAACGTTTCTATAGACTTACATCTCTATTATATCGTACGTTTGTTCGTGTTTTCTAGAACAAATACTCCTTCACGCCTTAGTCAAGCAAAAGCAATCGTTTGTAGACATCGAGGCCTTTGAGTAGGATTTCCTCGTCGAAGAGCATGCTATCGGTATGCAGAGCGCTTGTGGCATAGGCTGGGCAGCCATCAGCGTCGATCGGGTTTTCTTGTCCCTCTGGCACGCCCGTGCCCAGCAAGAAAAACACGCCCGGCAGATGGCGCTGATAGAACGCGAAATCCTCGGCGATTAGCAGCGGCTCGTCCGCAAGTTGCAGCTCGGACAAGGCAGGCGCAATGTGGGCGAACAGCTCGGGGTCGTTATCGACCGGTGGATAGCCCTCGGCAAAATTGAGATCGTACGTGCAGCCCGTTGCGGTGCACGCCTCATCGAGCACACGGCGTACGCCCTCGCGCGCACGGTCGAACATGGAGTCCGTAAACACACGCAGGCTGCCGGCAACATGAGCCTCCCCCGCCACCGCATTGCAGACGGTGCCGGCCTGCAGCAGGCCGAACTTACCAATGCAGGGCTCGTCGGCACCCAACTCGTCCATGAGCTCGCGCTCGGCAACCAAGAACTTGGCAGCCGCCAACGCCGCATCGTGCGACTCCTCGACCGGAACGCCATAAGTCTTAGCGATATGGATGCTCGTTCCGTGAATATGAATGTGCGTCTCACTCGAACGCGCCAGCAACGGACCGGAGCAGCTCGCCAACGTGTTCGCAGGCAGGTCGGGCCATACGTGGAACCCGAAGATGCGGTCCGCCCCGTAGCGCTCAAACACCCCACTCTCACAAACTGTCTTGGCGCCACCGATCGTTTCCTCGGCCGGCTGAAACACAAAGAGCACGTTGCGCTTAATGGCGCCCGGCCGCTCACAGATCGTACGGTCGACAAAGGTTGCCGCCGCAAGCGCCATGGCCATGTGTCCATCGTGGCCGCAAGCATGCATCTTGCCGGGATGGGTCGAAGCGAACGCTGCCCCCGTTGCCTCGGCAATGGGCAGCGCATCCATATCGGCGCGAATCGCCGTGGCATGCACGGCACCAACGCCAGCGTCGAAGAAAGCGCAGATGCAGCTGGGGCACGGATGGGTCACCTCGCAAGCGAGCGGCGCCAACACGCCCTCGATATAGGCGATAGTCTGCGGAAGATCGAAATCGAGCTCCGGAATGCGATGGAGATCGCGGCGATAGCGACGGAGTTCTTGGAGCTCGGTCATAGAGAATCCCTTCGTGAGGCACACCTGTTGCAACTTATTGTGATACAGGATTGTGGCACACATGTTTCCAGCATATCCCTGCATTTTTTAAACGTTATATACGAATACTCTTGTTTGGTAAAGTGCAACGTGGTAGGGTCGTTACCACTTGATAGAGGCGCGGGCACGAAGAGCCGCGGGCGAGCCGGCAGGCTTTGACCCCGCGGGGAGGCGAAACCCGCCGAACTGGGTTTTTCGGGCACGAACAGCCTGGTGGGCCTGCGGGAAACACCCGCAGGACTGTCTGCAGCAATGCGGGAGCGCTATCCGGACATTGGGTCCGCGCTATGCGGATTCGATGCGCAGGTAGCGCCGTCTGGATAGCGAGGTTTACGGGACATGTCATTGACTCCCAACGAGGCATATGCGGCCAAGCAGCCGTTTGTGGACAAGGAGACGCTCGAGCATATCGTCGAGCAGTTCCCCACGCCGTTTCATCTATACGACGAGGCGGGCATCCGCCGCAACATGCAAGAAGTGCGCGACGCCTTTGCATGGAACCCGGGCTTTAAGGAATACTTTGCCGTCAAGGCCAACCCCAACCCGGCGCTCATCTCCATTCTCAACGAATACGGCTGCGGCTGCGATTGCTCGAGCTATACCGAGCTCATGATCGCCCGCTCGCTGGGCATCACGGGACACGACATCATGTTCTCGTCCAACGACACGCCGGCGGCCGACTTTGAGCTCGCCGACAAGCTGGGCGCCATCGTCAACTTTGATGACATCAGCCACATTGAGTTCTTTGAGCGCGTTGCGGGGCCCATCCCCAAGACGGTCAGCTGCCGCTTTAATCCGGGTGGCCTGTTCCAGCTCTCCAATGGCATCATGGATAACCCCGGCGACTCCAAGTACGGCATGACCACCGAGCAGCTCTTCGAGGCCTTCCGCACGCTCAAGGCCAAGGGTGCCGAGGACTTTGGTATCCACGCATTCCTTGCCAGCAACACCGTCACCAACGACTACTACCCCAAGCTTGCGCGCATCCTCTTTGAGCTTGCCGTGCGCCTGGAGCGCGAGACCGGCGCACACGTCGCCTTTATCAATCTGTCCGGCGGTGTGGGTATCCCCTACCTGCCCGAGCAGCAGGCTAACGACATCCGTGCCATCGGCGAGGGCGTACACGCGGCCTACGACGAGATCTTGGTTCCCGCCGGCATGGGCGATGTGGCGATTTGCACCGAGATGGGTCGCTTTATGATGGGCCCCTACGGCTGCCTGGTGACCAAGGCCATCCACGAAAAGCAGATCTACAAGGACTATATCGGCGTGGACGCAAGCGCCGTCGATCTGATCCGTCCTGCCATGTATGGCGCTTACCACCACATTACGGTGATGGGACAGCCGGGTGGCGCCGACAAGACCGCAGCACCCGTTACGGACACCTACGACATCACGGGCAATCTGTGTGAGAACAATGACAAGTTCGCCATTGATCGCGAGTTGCCGCATATCGACATGGGCGACCTGCTCGTGATCCACGATACCGGCGCGCATGGCTACTCCATGGGCTACAACTACAACGGCCGTCTGCGCTCCGCCGAGGTGCTGCTGCGCCCCGATGGCTCGGCCGACCTCATTCGCCGCGCCGAGCGCCCGGTCGATTACTTTGCCACGCTCGACGTGCTGCCGTGCGGCCGAGAGTTGCTGGCCAAGTCGCGCGCCGAAAGTGCCCGCCGCCGCGCTCAGGACGAGCGCCTGGCCGTCGCCGCTCAGTGGAACAAACGCATCCAGATCGCGGAAGCGAAGGAGAAGAACATGGACATCCGCAATCTCGAGGGTTCAATCGTCGCCCTCGTCACGCCGTTTAAAAAGGACGGAAGCGTCGACTTTGACGCGCTCGAGCGCCTTATCGATTTCCACCTGCAAAACGGTACCGACGCCATCCTCACCCTGGGCACCACCGGCGAGAGCGCCACGATGACTGACGATGAGGACAACTCCGTTGTCGCCGCGGTGGTCAAGCAGGTTGCAGGCCGTGTCCCCGTCATCGCCGGCTCGGGCTCCAACTCCACGCAGACCATGCTCACCAAGTCGCTCACCTATCAGGGCCTGGGCGCCGACGGCCTGCTGCTCATTACTCCCTACTACAACAAGTCCAACGAGGAGGGCATCTACCGGCACTTTAAGACCGTTGCCGATGCCGTAGATATCCCCTGCATCCTGTACAACATCCCCGGCCGCTGCGGCTGCGGCATCAGCGAGCGCAACGTAGAGCGCTTGGCCGCGCACCCCAACATCATGGGTATTAAAGAAGCCTCGGGCAACGTCGCCTACGCGGCCAAGATCGCCCACCTGCTGTCCGATGACTTCCGCATGTACTCGGGCGAGGACGCCCTCACCGTGCCGCTCATGAGCCTGGGCGCCTCGGGCACCATCAGTGTGTGGGCCGATGTTCAGCCGCAGCTCGTGCACGACATGTGCCGCGCCTATCTGGACGGCGACGTAGCGCGCGCCCGCGATATCCAGATTGCCGGCCAGCCGCTCATCAATGCCCTCTTTAGCGAGGTCAACCCCATCCCAGTTAAGGAAGCGCTCGCTCAGATGGGTATGATCGAGGCAAACTACCGTATGCCGCTGTGCTCCATGGCCGACGATACGCGAGCCGCACTTACCGATGCTCTGAAGGGAGCTGGTCTGCTTGATTAAGACCGTCATTATGGGAACGGGCCGCATGGGCTCGCTCATCCGCACTACCGCCGAAGGCATTATCGACGCCGCCGGGCAGCCCGTTTTTGATATCGTGGCCCAGATCGGTTTTGATCTGTCCGAGCTCGAGAGCGCCCCGGCAGCCGACGTCATCATCGACTTCTCGAACGTCGTGACCTTCGATGCCGTCGTCGCCTATGTCGAGTGCACGGGCGCGGCGTTGGTCTCGGGCACTACAGGCTACACACCCGAGCAGATGGATCGCCTGCGCGAGCTGGGTCAGAACGCCCGCGTCATGCACTCCGGCAATTACTCCATCGGTATCGCAGCCCTGCGTCATCTGGTAGCACAGGCCACACGCGAGCTGCCCGGCTTTGACTGCGAAATCGTCGAGACGCACCATAACCAAAAGGTCGATGCCCCCAGCGGCACTGCCAAATTGCTGCTCGATGCCGTAGTCGAGGCCGAGCCCGAGGCAGGCTACCACCCCGTCTATGGCCGCGAGGGCATGTGCGGAGCGCGCGACCCCAAGGAGATCGGCATGCACTCGCTGCGCGGTGGCACTGTCGCCGGCGTGCACGAAGTGAGTTTCTTTGGCCAGGACGAAGAAGTCACGCTCACGCATCGCGCCACAAGCCGTCAGATCTTCGTCAACGGCGCCCTGGCAGCCGCGCAGAAGCTCGTCACCCGCGAGCACGGCTTCTATACGTTCGACCAGGTCATGTTTGCCTAACCAGGTATCAACCGGATCCACCCAAAGGAGAGACAGCAAATGAGCAATGCAGCCGAGATGGATGCCCAGGAGATTATCAACTACATCGCCACAGCGCCCAAAAAGACGCCCGTCAAACTGTACGTGCGCGAGAAGCCCGGCATGAAGGTCCAGTGGGGCAATGCGCACGTCTACGGCGGTCGTCGTGGCAAGACCGTCTTTGGTGACTGGGATGAGCTCAAAGCCATCCTTGATGCCAATGCCGATTCCATCGATTACTACGATGTGGAGAACGATTGCCGCAACTCCGCCGTGCCCATGCTCGACCTTAAGGGCATCAACGCCCGCATCGAGCCGGGCGCGATCATCCGTGACCGCGTCGAGATCGGCGATCGCGCCGTCATCATGATGGGTGCCATCATCAATATCGGCTCCGTCATCGGTGAGGGCTCCATGATCGACATGGGCGCCGTGCTGGGCGGCCGCGCCACAGTGGGCAAGAACTGCCACATCGGCGCTGGAACCGTGTTGGCAGGCGTCGTTGAACCCGCAAGCGCCACGCCCGTCATCATCGAGGACGATGTCATGATCGGCGCCAACGCCGTGGTCCTGGAAGGCGTGCACGTAGGCAAGGGCGCTGTCGTTGCCGCCGGCGCCGTGTGCGTCGAGGACGTCCCCGCTGGTGCCGTCGTGGCCGGTGTCCCCGCCCGCGTCATCAAGATGCGCGACGAGAAGACCGACAGCAAGACCGGCCTGGAAGAGGGCTTACGTCAACTGTAGGGTTACGCGGTTTTACCAAACCGCGTAACTAGCCGACGCTGCAAACGCCCCAGAGCGGCAATCTGACGTTCAGTCGTCGGGCATGACCAAAAGGTCAATGCCCTCCTCTTTCACGTCACCTTGCTCGCTCTGGGGCGTTTTCGCTGACTTATGCTCAACCAGTAGCGAAATTAAGCCCCAAGTAAAAAGGCCGAAGCCCTCATCCGAGGCTTCGGCCTTCGCTTTCTCGCTGCAGGCGTAACGCAACTTATCGATTCTCGATGCTGCCGATGTTTTTGAGTTCGATGGAAATGAGGCCGTTGGGCTCGTTGACGAACTCGATGTACTCGGAGTTCGAGCCCATCTCGGCCGGAAAGCTGATCTCGATGCCCGTATCGGTACGAATCTTGTGGTTGCGCACGGCCGCGCGTTCGACCTGCTTGCGCTCCACGGGCACACGCTCAGGCACCTTCTCCTCAGTCAGTGCCGCGCGCACGCTCTCCTTGATAACCGGTTCGTCCTCAAAGACCTCATCGACGATATCCCAAGGCGGCAGCTCCTCGTCGTCTTCGACCTTTTCGGCGACAGCTGCCTTAACCTTGGCGAGCGCCACGGCCGTGTTAGCACCGTGCTCCTCGGCAACTTCCTCAACCACACGCGTCACGGTGTCGATGACTTCCTTGCCCGACACGCCCGTGTCGCACTGCAGCAGGCCGTCGGGGATAAGCATACGGTCCTCGCCGGCAATCTTGCGCTTCTTGTCCACGTAGCCGATCTCCATGGTGCTCGCGCGCACGATGGCATAACTCGGCACCTTTTGCGAGGGGTTTGGCAGAATAGCGTAATGGCGCGCGATGTCGTTGCGAACCTCCCCCTCCTCGCGGCCCACCTCGTGCATAAAAGCCTGCTTGGAGCCCAGCAGCATCACGGCAAACCAGCGGGCATCCTCATCGTCGTCAAAATCAGCCACGAGCACGTCGGTTGACTCGGCTTTCTCGGCTTTGGTGAGCTCGGAAGAGATGAACTCCGCAATCTGCTGCGACAGGTCCACAAACTCGCGCTCGCCAAAGAAATAGCCCTTGAGCTCGCCGCCAAACGCAGAGTTCTCGGCAAACGTGGCGCGTTTATTGTCGGCCGACGTGCGTGCGCGGCGCAGATGCGTGGTTACGAAATTGCGCACGGTACGGCTTTCGATATCGAGCTCGCGCTGGCTCATAACGTTGACGGCAGAGTCAAAGTCCAGGATATGCAGAATCGCGTGATTGATTTTCATATACGGCATTCCGTTCTAGATCGATTTGAGCACGAACCAGTATAGCGGTCGAGCCCGCCCCAAGCGCATCGAAGATTGATGCAAAGAAACCTGACCACCGTGCACCAGCAGCTAGTGCAGGAGCTCGGACTGCCACGCATCGAGCTGTTCTGCCAAGCTCTTACCGGCGGCAGGCATGTCGATCTGGGGCCGCTTGGGCAGCAGCGCGCATTTAAGGATTGCCGCGATGGTCTGCGAGACAAAACGGCTCGTATCCTTGTCGAAGCCTTGCGCAGCCTGAAGCATCGCAGGCAGGCTCTCGCGTAGATTCCCAGCGATATCCGCAAACCGCACGGCACCCGTAGCCTCAAACACGGAGAACAGCGCATCTATAAAACGCTCGCGCTCGCTCGGCGTCACCGCAAGCAGCATCTCGCGAATGGAGCCGTCCACGTATCGCGCGCCGGCAGACAGACGCTCGCGATACACAAAGTCGCAGCCGTCGACCACCCAGCTAAAGGGGTTATGCTGCAACAGGCTAAACTCGGTGCTCTCAACGATGGCGTAGTCTTCCTGCGTCTCAAACATCATGCCAAAGATCGACGACCGAGGTAGCGTCTTGTCGATTCGACCGGAAAGATCGGCAAAGGCGTTGCCGTTCAGAAACTCCTCGACGAAACCCGGACCATCATGGGAATACGCCTGTTCGATTCGCGCACGGGCGACATCGGAGCACATCGCCGCACCGTACACCGCAAGGTTTCCACCCTTGGAATGACCTCCGCACAAAAGCGGCCCGTCAATCGCATCCGCCGCCTCGTCCACATAACGCGCCGCGGATTCCTGGGCCGGCACAGGATACCGGAACGCCATGTTAAAGTCCTCTTTCCAGCCCACAATCGTGCTGTCGGTCCCCCGGAAGGAAAGATAGCTAAACCCCGCCGGAAACCGGAACGCCATGGCTGCAAACTGCTCTGTCGCCACCACATCGCTCACGGCACGATAGCCGCAAACGTGCACGCCACGGTAGCGAGGACTTGCTGCCACGGCCTCCAGCAAGGCCTTGCTCCCCTCCGGGTCCCACAAGTCGTCAATCATGTCCCGGTAGCACTCGGCACGCAGCAGCTCGCGTACGTCTAGGCCCTGCCAGTTCGTCAGCTCCGCCATATCACCCGGCAAACGCAAATAGGACAACCACGCAAAGACGAGGCTATCCACCGCGCAGAACGGCCTCTCCTCAAACGGATCAAACGCCGTCTGGGCATAGGTTAAAAAATTAGGCGAATCCGACATGGCCCTCCCATCAACTATGGTGCATTGGGGCAACTATGGTGCATTGGGGTCAGGTTACTTTGCACCAAAAAGGCGCCCGGGCCGTGTGGACCCGGACGCCTTCATTGTAGCTTTTCGCTCTAGCGAGCTTGATTTAGCAGGAGAAGTCGACGCTGTCGATGATGTCCTTGAGGGCCTTTGCAGAGGCGGTGAGCTCATGCTGCTCGTCATCGTTCAGCGGCACGGGGACGCGGCAGACAACGCCGTCGCGGCCAACGACCGTCGGCATGGAGATGGCAAGATCGGACAGGCCATACTCGCCCACCATGAGCGAGGAGACGGGCAGAACGGTCTGCTCATCGCGCATGACGGCGGTGCAGATGCGCTTGACGGCCATGGCAACGCCATAGTAGGTGGCGTGCTTCTTCTCGATGATGGTGTAGGCGGAGTTCTTGACGTCCTCGGCGATGCGCTTCTCGGCAGCCTCATGCTCCAGATGACCGTGAAGCTCGCAGAAGGTGTTCAGCGGAACGCCGGCAACCTGAGCGCTGGACCAAGCGACAAACTCGGAATCGCCGTGCTCACCCATGACATAGGCCTGGACATCGCGCGGGTCGACCTCGACATGGGCACCAAGCATCTGCTGCAGACGGCCGGTGTCGAGCACGGTACCGGAACCGATGACGTGGCCCTCGGGCAGGCCGGACATCTTGATGGCGGCGTAGGTCAGAACATCGACCGGGTTGGAGACGATGAGCAGAATGCCGTCGAAGCCGGACTTCTTAATCTCGGGAATAATGGACTTAAAGATGCTGACGTTCTTGTTGACCAGGTCCAGGCGAGTCTCACCGGGCTTCTGGGCAGCGCCAGCGGTGACGACGATCATGGCGGCGTCGGCGACATCGGAATAATCGCCGGCGTAGATCTTCATCGGCTCGGCAAACGTCATGCCGTGCGCGATATCCAGGGCCTCACCCTCGGCGCGGTTCTTGTCCACGTCGATGAGGACCATCTCGGAGAACAGACCACTCTGCATCAGCGCGAACGCCGAAGACGAACCAACGAAACCGCAGCCGACAATAGCGACCTTCTTCTCGTTAACCATTAGAAACTCCCATCTCTCTCCACAAACAAGCCGCCCGGGAACGACCCGAGCGGCTTGCCGTAATCCCAATACATCCAATCGGGACTTTGATTATGCTCCTATTCGCAGCCAAAAATCGACCGTTTACCGAAATTGTTTGCAGAAATCGTAAAATAACTGCACGAAATCGGTTTCGAGCTATTGACGAGTCGAAATACCTTTCTAATACAGGCCCGCCTCGCGAATGGCCTCGACAGCCAAAGCAATCTGGTCGGGCGGCAGGACCAGCGCCATGCGCACGTGTCCCTCGCCCGAAGGACCAAAGCTCGCGCCCGGCGTCACCACAACGCCGGCCTTCTCCATGAGCTCCTCGCAAAACGCCATGGAATCGGTGCGACCACCGGGAAGCTTGGCCCACACAAACATAGAGCCATGTGCGTTGGGACGCTCCCAGCCCAGGCCCTCAAGACCGTCGCACAGGGCATCGCGGCGCTCCTGGTACTTCAGACGCTGCGCCTCGACCTCATCGCGCGGACCATTAAGGCACGCAATGGCGGCCTTCTGGATCGGGAAGAACATGCCAAAGTCGATCTGGCTGCGCAGCTTGGCAAAGGCCGAGACCACATCCTCGCGACCGACCAAAAAGCCGATGCGGGCACCGGTGACGTTAAACGACTTGGAGAGCGAGAAGAACTCAACGCCCACCTCGAGCGCACCGGGATACTGCAAGAAGCTGCCGCCGGGCTCGCCGTCAAACACGATGTCGGAGTACGCGTTGTCATGAACGATTAACAGATCGTGCTCGCGGGCAAAGGCGATAATCTCCTCGTAGACCTCGGGCGTGCCCACCGAGCCGACCGGGTTCGCGGGCAGCGACACGATCATATATTTGGCACGATCGGAAACCTCGGGATCGATACCCGCCACATAGGGCAGGTAATTATGCTCGGCGACCAACGGATAGTACTCGAGTTTGGCATCGGCGATCTTGGCACCCGCCTCAAAGACCGGATAGCACGGATCGGGAACCAGAATGGTGTCACCCGGATCGAGCAGGGCCAGGCCCAAATGGCCCACGCCCTCCTGCGTGCCGTTGCACGACTGCACCATGGACGGCGTAATGCTCGAAACGCCAAAGCGACGCTCATAGTAATCGCACACGGCTTGCTTAAGCTCGGGCAGGTCGCGCAGGGCATACTTCCACATCTCGGGATCTTGGGCTGCCTGCGCGAGCGCCTCGACCACGTGGTCGTACGGCTTAAAGTCGGGCGTGCCCACGCTCATGTTGTAAATGGTCTTACCCTGAGCCTTCAGCGCGAGAAGTTTATTGTTGAGCGAGGCGAAGACCTCTGCGCCAAAGCGGTCGAGACGCTGCGATGCCTGCATGGTGCCACCTTTCGATATAAAAAACGCGGCGCTCCGACAAGAGCGCCGCGCGATACGGGCCATCAGATTGCAAAAGTGTAACGCTTGCAACCCCCGTATTGGTTCAATTTAGCCAACCTTAGTCATCTGGATTGAGCGCGTCGATTTGCGCAAGCCACAGACGCGAGCTGGCGTCACTCGGCATACGCCAATCGCCGCGCGGGCTGAGCGTCACCGAGCCCACCTTGGGGCCATCGGGCAGACAGCTGCGCTTAAACTGTTGGGCAAAAAAGCGACGATAGAACGTACGCAGCCACGTGCGGACGGTCATGGCGTCGTAGACGCCTTCGAAACTCTTGAGTGCCATACGGTAGATCTTGCCCGGCTCAAAGCCAAAGCGCAGCAGGTAGTAGAGGAAGTAGTCGTGCAGTTCGTACGGGCCCACCAAATCCTCGGTCTTCTGGGCAATCTCGCCGTCGCCCGTGGGCGGCAGAAGTTCGGGAGACACCGGCGTATCGAGGATATCGAGCAGCACCTCGGCGATGCGCCCGCCAAAGACATCGGCCGCATAGCGCACCAGATGGCGCACGAGCGTCTTGGGGACGCTCGCGTTGACGGCGTACATGCTCATGTGGTCGCCATTGTACGTAGCCCAGCCGAGCGCCAGCTCCGACAGGTCGCCGGTGCCGATGACAAAACCGCCCGCCTGGTTGGCCAAATCCATGAGGATCTGCGTACGCTCGCGCGCCTGGCTGTTCTCGTAAGTCACGTCCTGCACGGCAGGATCGTGCTCAATGTCCTTGAAGTGCTGCTCCACAGCCGCGTGGATCGAAACCTCGCGGAAGCTCACACCCAGGTCGCGGGCGAGCGACTCGGCATTCGACTTGGTGCGATGCGTCGTGCCAAAGCCGGGCATGGACACGGCCGTGATACCGGTGCGCGGCAACCCCAGAGCATCGAAGGCGCGAACTGTCACGAGCAGCGCGAGTGTAGAATCAAGGCCGCCCGAAAGACCGATAACAGCCGCCTTGGTGCCCGTGTGGGCAAGGCGCGTCTTGAGGCCCGCGGTCTGCAGGTCGAGGATGGTCTCGCAACGCTCGGCCAGGTCGCCGTGGTCTGCCGGCACAAAGGGCGCACGTGGGAATACGCGGTCGATATCGCAGGCATCGCGCAGGACGGGCTCTTCGGCCAACACGCCCTCAAACGAAAACTCAACGGTCGTGGCCTCCGGCGCATCGTCCGCGCGCGTCCATGTCGTCGAGCGGCGGCGCTCGGCAACCAGACGGTCAAGATCGACATCGGCGACGGCCATATCACAGGTAAGCAGTTTGGTGGCAGCGAGCTTGGAGCCATTTTCGTAAATAAGGTTCTCGCCCGCAAAGACCATATCGGTCGTGGACTCGCCCTCGCTCGCATCCGCATAGGCATAGGCGCAGTACAGGCGCGCGCTTTGGTTAGAGATAAGGCTGCGGCGGTAATCTGCCTTACCGATAATCTCGTCCGAGGCCGACGGGTTGAGAATCACCGTCGCACCGGCAAGCGCCATCTCGGTCGAAGGGGGTGCCGGCACCCACAGGTCCTCGCAGACCTCAACGCCCAGCACCAGGTCCTCGGCACCTTCATCACAGCAGCGGTAGACAAGTCCCGAACCAAGCGGCACCGGACCCTGATCGGCAAATTCAACCCACACGGGATCGTCGGGCGCCGGAGCAAACCAGCGGCGCTCATAAAACTCACCGTAGTTGGGCAAGTATTTTTTGGCCGTAAGGCCCAAAAGTTCGCCCGCACAGCAAACGGCCGCGCAATTGTAGATGTTTTCAGCCACCGCAACGGGAAGACCGATGGTAAAGATAATCGGCAGCTCACGGGTTTCATCGAGGATGCGCACCAGCGCCGCCTCGCAGCCATGCAGCAGCGTGCGGTTATGGAACAAATCAGCCGCGGTATAGCCGCACAGGTTGAGCTCGGGCAGCACCAACGCACGAACGCCACGCTCGGCGGCTTCGCGAACAGCCGCCAGCGCAACCTCGGCATTGCCCTCGACATCGGCCACGCGAATCTTGGGCGACGCCGCCGCCACGCGCAAAAAGCCGTCAGACTGAGAAAAGTGAAGATCCATAAGAATGCTCCCGTGCGTAGACGCCATTCATAACAATTAGCAAGCCTTATTGTAGTTCAACCACCGGGCGCAACCGCATCCCACCAATTTGGTGAGCTATTGATGAGTTGATGGTATCTGTTAAATGTCACGTACGATTCACATCTGGTGGGTACCCTGATGGCTACACGAAACGAAGCAGATTTACACCGGGAGGACCCCCGTATGACGACCAAGTACACTGATGCGCCGCGCACGCGCGTCATGACGCCGGCCGCACTCAACAACGGCGTTCACGAGAACCATTCCATCGGCCAGACCATGGCCATTGCGCCCAAAAAGGGCCTGTTCGACGACATTTCCATTCCCCAGATCATCGCCGGCGCAGCAGCTGCCGCCACGAGCGTCGCGCTTGCCTCCAAGATCGGCATCGCTGGATCAGTGATCGGCGCCGCCGTGAGCTCGGTCATCACCGTTGTGTCCTCACAGGTCTACCGCCACTTTATCTCTGCCAGCGCCAAAGCCCTCAAAGGCACGCACGCCGACGTCGACTACCCCGCCGGCGCCTATGAGCCCGTTGAATTTAATGCCGAGGAGCACCTGGGCGGCGCCGCGACTACGCAGGAGATGCGCCAGATTGCGGGGCGCGCGACCACGGCGCGCGTCGCCCCCAACAGCCTGCGCGCCAAGGCGGCGGCAGAGCGCAGCCAGACGCAAAAGAAGGTCATCATCTTCTCGATCGCCATCGCCATCGTCGCGGTCATCGCCTGCGCTGGCGCCATCCTTATCACCACCGCCGGCGAGGGTCTGGGCGAGCGTCCCGAGCCAATCCTTTCGTCGCGCACGACCGAGCACGACGCAGATAGCTCCGGTCAATCGCAAAGCCAGCAGGACGACCCGCAGGGCAACTCCGCATCCACCGACTCGTCATCGCCCACCCCTGATCAATCGCAGGGCGTCGATTCCTCTGCGAACAACAGCGGCACGCAATCCGGCACGACTGACTCAAGCCAAACGACTGACGGCTCTCAACCGAGCACGGGCGACCAGGCGAATGGCAATACATCGAGTACGGGATCTACCGACAACAGCAACACCAACAGCTCGAGCGGAACCGCGTCCGGCACGGCATCTGACAGCTCGAGCCAAAACACGGCATCGGGCAACTAAGCACGTTTGTCTCTCATAGATAACCGACCTGCATAACGGGCGCGAACCGGCAAACGGTCGCGCCCGTTTGCCTTGGGTGCCGAGATGACGAGCCCCGTGCGATGGTAAGATGCTTTGGTGTGTAAAGAGGAGATTTGCCATGAGCAAGACAATAGTTAGGCCCACGCTATCGCTGGGCAACCACATCTATCTGTATCGCCTGCTGCGCGATGTGATTGGATGCGGCAAGCAAACGTTTATGACACAGGTCGAGGAGGCACTCGCCGCCGGCGATATGACCGCTTACGACCTGGGCTTCGAGTCCACGCGCGAGCTGCTCGAGGAACTCGACGACTGCATTAAGCTGACCGTCTTTAAGGGCGGCCGCCTGTATGCCACCGTCATCGCCAACGAGGCCTGGGATACCGCCCTTGCCAAAGGCGAGGACAAGCCCAAGGCAGCCAAGGGCGCCAAGCAGTCCTACAAAAAGAAAAAGCGCGGCGAGAAGGACCTCAAGGCCGTGCGTCCCAAGCACGTTAAGCATCCCGAGTCCGAAGCTATGGTTGAAGCCGTACCGGAACCCGAGCCCGAGACAGAGATCGAAGTCGCTATTGAGGTAACAGCAGAAGCCGAAACCGAAATCGCCGCCACGACCGATCCCGAAGTCATATCAGAGCAGGAAGCCACTGCGGAGCTCAACGAGGCTCCCAAGTCGACAACCGAAGAAGCCGCCAACCAACCCGAGACGCCTGCGTTCCAAAACAGCGATGTCTTTGGCGACGAGGCCGAGGACGATCAACCCGACGAGTCCGCCGATCAAGACGCTACCGAGTCGACGCCGGAACCCGAGACGCCGCAGCCTGCCATCTCGCTCACGGTCGTCTATGACCCCGAGAATGCCAATGCCGGCATCACCACCATGGCATCCACGCCCATCGAGGCAAAGTCGAGTGTCGAGAATGAGAACGCGATGCAGGTTGAGGTTGAAACCGCAGCTGCAGATGCGCCCGTCACCGTGAAGCCCGCAGATTCCGAGATCGAGCCGGAAGTAATGCCGGAGCCCGCACCCGTCATCGAATCCGTGCCCGCCGCTGCTTGCGACCAAATTCCCGCACCGGCACCGGCTTCGGCACCCGCGGCGGCCCCAACCCCCGCACCTGCAGCGCCCGCCATCCCCAAGGACTTCCCCGTCGATTTCGCAACCGAGGTCTTCTGCCCCGGCCCGCTTTTGCACCAGCTGTCGACCTATCTCCCCTACGGCGCCGACACCCTCGGCATTGTCGGCGAGTACTACTGGATCGCCCGCGAGCGCGGTACCATCGAGGCTGCGCGAAACCGCGCAAGCTTCCCCCTGCACTACACGCAGGCCGGCGAGCGCCACGAAGTCACCGTGCGCATCCGCCGCAACACCACCGGAGGCCTCGGAGCCACCTGGACCGTCGACAAGGTTGAAGAATCCAACGAATAGCA
>NZ_QSHS01000018.1:0-24757 GCF_003467795.1 Collinsella sp. AM36-4AA | reverse complement strand
GAGCCACCTGGACCGTCGACAAGGTTGAAGAATCCAACGAATAGCAAAACGCGGCGAACGTCACAAAAACGTTCGCCGCGTTTTTTTATTTTCCCAGGTTGAGCATAAGTTCGTGTGACAAAGGGGCTGTCCCTTTGCCACATCAAACTAGTCCCTGGTAAGTTTCCTGTGGATACGATGCGGCTGGGCTGCGTCCTCGCCCAGGCGCTCGATGCGGTTGGCCTGATAGGCCTCGAAATTGCCCTCGAACCAATACCAGTTGCCCGGATTCTCGTCGGTGCCCTCCCACGCCAGAATGTGCGTGGCGACGCGGTCCAGGAACATACGATCGTGGCTAATGACCACCGAGCAGCCCGGGAACTCGAGCAGCGCCGCTTCGAGCGAGGACAGCGTCTCGACGTCGAGGTCGTTCGTGGGCTCATCGAGGAGCAGCAGGTTGCCGCCCTGCTTGAGCGTAAGCGCCAAGTTCAGACGGTTGCGCTCGCCGCCGGAGAGCACGCCAGCGCGCTTCTGCTGGTCCTGGCCCTTAAAGCCAAAGCTCGCCACATAAGCGCGGCTCGGAACCTCGGTCTCGCCCACCATCATGTGGTCCAGGCCGTCCGAGACGACCTCCCATAGGTTCTTATCGGGGTCGATGCCGGAACGGCTCTGGTCGACGTAGGAGATCTTGACGGTCTCGCCAATCTCGAGCTCGCCCGAGGTCAGCGGCTCCAGGCCCACGATGGTCTTGAACAGTGTGGTCTTGCCCACGCCGTTGGGACCGATCACGCCCACGATGCCGTTGCGCGGCAGGGTGAACGAAAGATCGTCGATGAGCACACGGCCATCGAACTCCTTGTGCAGGTGATGAGCCTCGAGCACCTTGTTGCCCAGACGCGGGCCCACAGGGATGCGGATGTCGGTCCAGTCGAGCTTCTGGCTTGCGCGGGCCTCGGCCTCCATCTCCTCGTAGCGAGCCAGACGGGCCTTGTTCTTGGCCTGACGGGCCTTGGGCGAGCTGCGTACCCACTCAAGCTCGGCCTCCATGCGCTTGGCGAGCTTGGCATCGCGGTTACCCTGAGCCTCGATACGCGCGGCCTTGGTCTCCAGATACGTAGAGTAGTTGCCCTTGTAGGGATAGAGGTGACCGCGGTCGACCTCGCAGATCCACTCGGCAACGTTATCCAGGAAGTAGCGATCGTGTGTGACGGCAAGCACCGCGCCCTGGTAGTTGTGCAGGAAGTGCTCGAGCCACAGGATCGATTCGGCGTCCAGGTGGTTCGTGGGCTCGTCGAGCAGCAGCAGGTCGGGAGCCTCGAGCAGCAGCTTGCACAGGGCCACGCGACGGCGCTCGCCGCCGGAAAGTACGTTGACCGGCATGTCGGAATCGGGCAGCTGCAGGGCGTCCATGGCCTGGCCGAGCTTGGAATCGATATCCCAGCCGTCGGCGGCGTCGATCTCGTCCTGGAGCTTGCCCATCTCGGCCATGAGGGCGTCCATGTCGCAATCCGGGTCGCACATCTCCTCGCCGATCTTATTGAAGCGATCGACCTTGGCGATCATGTCGCCAAATGCCATGCGCACGTTCTCGATGACGGTCTTGTCGTCGTCGAGCGGCGGCTCCTGCTGCAGGATACCCACGGTGTAGCCGGGGGTGAGCCTGGCATCGCCGTTGGAGACCTCCTCGATGCCGGCCATGATCTTGAGCAGGGTCGACTTGCCCATACCGTTGGGGCCCACGACGCCGATCTTGGCACCGGGGTAGAAGCTCAGGGTCACGTCGTCAAGGATCACCTTGTCGCCATGGGCCTTGCGAGCCTGATACATCTGGTAGATAAACTCTGCCATTTGCCTGTTTTATCCTTTCTACCTGCTGTTTCCCTATTCTTGTTTCGTTTTAGTGGAAACGAAATGAGGAAACCAGCTCTGAAACTTAACGAAAAAGGGGCATGGTTGCCCACGCCCCCTAATACTACCTGGGAAAAGTCCCCCTTAACACACTATGAACTGCGTACGCTAGTTTTCCGCAACCTTAACGAGCGGCTCGCTGCGATTTGCGCCACAGCAGATACGAGTAGACATAGGCAGCTCCGGCCGAACCAAGCGCCAGAACCGCAATCACCGCGGCGACGACTTCGCTCGAAAGTACGCTACCCGCCACGCCCATCACAATCAGACCAACGCCCAGCACCATAAAACAGGCGCCGCCAAAACGCTGCGTACGGCGCCAGTTCTCGGGATCGGCAAGCGCCCAGGGCGTCTTGATACCGAGCGTATAGTTCTGCTTCACACGTGGCAAGTAGTTGCCTACGCCGATGAACAGCAAACCGACAGCACCGGAAATCAGCACGTTGACCGAACCGACCGCCGGCACCACGCCCCAGACCGTAAGCTCTCCCAGCCAGCTTATGGCGCACATGAACAAGGTGAAAGCGATTACGAAGCCCTGGTAGAACTTGCCCGAGGTTCGATATGCCTCGCCTTTGGGATCGATGCGCGGCACCACGTAGAACATCGCGAGAAGCGCCAGCGGCAACGCGCCGAGCGCGGAGGCCATCCAGCTGGGACCCCAACCGTCGACGGCGCCGCTCGCTCCCCAGTGCGTGGGAATCTGCGCCGGCAAGCTCGGCATCACCATGAGGTGCGCTACGACGTTGACGACGCACAGAGCGACCAGCGCAATCCACACGCGCGACGATACCCCCGTGGTATGAATGCCCTTGTTTTCGTTATTCATTCTTATCACCTTCAGTGTTTGTAAAGCCCATGAACCAACCGATCAAGTCCTGCATGACGGTGGTGTTTAAGCTGTATACGATGTTTTGACCATGACGCTCGTCGGTCACCAACCCAGCGTTTTTAAGCGTCGCCAAATGATGGCTGAGCGACGGCTTGCTGATATCGAAATGCGCAGCAAGCTCCCCCGCCGTGCAGTTGCCCTCGCGCAGTAGCTCTAAGATGCGCCGCCGCGTAGGATCGGCCAGCGCCTTAAAACCCTCTCCCGGCATAGAGCCTCCTCTCACTATCTCTCACGACGCGCACACTATACTCGTTATTTAGATGTTTGTCTAACTGTCTAATCTTATACTCAAAAAAAATAGCCGCCCCCGCGTAATGCGAAGACGGCCACTTCTCACGCCATAAACGTGTTTCGGAGTTGGCTAACCCGCGGCAACGGGTGCCATCTGCTTCATCTTATGCGAATCCCAATCTCATTTCAACAAGCCCCTAGGGCTCAAATGGAATCGTGATAGTCCCTATAATGACATTAGCCAAAAATCGATCCGCTTCCCCATCGGAGGATATCTATGACCGAAACCGCAGCTGCAGGTCCCGTCGAGACACGCGACACCAAGCTCGAGATCATCATGGGCCGCGAGGCGCTTGATAAACTCGCCAACGCCACGGTGCTGGTGCTCGGCTGCGGCGGCGTGGGCTCCAACTGCTGCGAGGCACTCGCCCGCGGCGGCATCGGCCATTTCGTGATCCTGGACAAGGACATCATCGCGCCCAGCAACATCAATCGCCAGGCCATCGCCTTTCACAGCACCGTCGGCAAGCGCAAGGTTGACGTGATGGAAGCCATGATCCACGACATCAATCCCGCCGCCACCGTCATCAAGCGAACTGAATACTTGCTGAGCGACAACATCGATGATTTCTTCGCGAGCGTTTTGGAGCAGACGGACGGCAAGCTCGACTACGTCGTCGACGCCATCGACACCATTTCGGCCAAGCTCACCATTACCAAATATGCTCAGGACCACGGCATTCGTTTGGTTAGTTCCATGGGCGGGGCCAACAAGCTCCATCCCGAGTGCCTCCGCTTTGCCGACATCTTCGATACGGTACGTGACCCCATGAGCCGCATTATGCGCAAAGAATGCAAAAAGCGTGGCATCAAGAGCCTGCACGTACTGTTTAGCTGCGAGGAGTCGGTTAAGACTCAACCCCGCGACCCTTCCAACATCCACGAGCGTACCGAGCTGGGAACCGCGAGCTTCATGCCGCCCATCATGGGCCAGATGATTGCCGGCGAGGTTATCCGCCAGATCAGCGGGCGCGGCACCGAGCGCGTGCGCGCCGACGGCCAGCGCTTGGACTAGCAGGGATGCCGCGATGGCGCCGCAGCTGTTTGATGCACACTGTCATCTTGATTTGATGGCCTACCCGGATACCGTTGCCGATGAGACGACGGCACTGGGCCTGGGTCTATTTGACTGCGGCGTCGACCCACGCGACTTCGCGGCAGCAAAAACACGCGCCAGTCACTACCCGTACATCATCGCGGGCGTAGGGCTCCATCCCTGGTGGCTCGCCGACGGTCGATGCAGCGCTACCGAAATAGACCTGCTTTGCGAAGTCGCTGCACAAGAGCGTTTTATCGGCGAGATCGGGCTCGACTTTTCCGCACGCTTTGCTGGAAGCGAGCCGTTACAAATACAGGCACTTGACCGGCTCTGCGATGCACTTGTGCAGCATCCTCTTGCCGGGCGCGTGATATCAATTCACGCCGTTCGTTCGGCAGGAACCGTACTGGACGTCCTCGAATCGCATGGACTACTCATCCCAAACTCCGACTCCCCCGTTATCATCTTCCACTGGTTTAGCGGCACCTCGGACGAACTCGTCCGCGCGCGCGATGCAGGCTGCTATTTTTCCGTCAGCGAGCGCATGCTCGTCACCAAACGTGGGCGCGAATACGCCCGACAGATTCCACTCGACCGTCTACTACTCGAGACTGATGCGCCGGCCGAGCCAAACACGGAAACAAGCGCGCAGTCGCTCATCAAATCGCTCACAAGAGCCTCGATGCGCATCGCCTCACTCAAAAACTGTGACATAAAGCGCATCGAGTCAACAGTTTTAGCAAATGCGCACTCTGTTTTTGACCTTCGCTAACCCCTGTGGGCAAAAATGCCAAGGGACATGCGAATCGCACAACGCAGTCCCTATTGGAAGGCGGTACAGTTCGGCGGCATTACACCAATTCGTGCATGAGATCACGGTTGCGTGCATACAATTCGTCAAAGATATGACGACGCGACGCATATAACTCGTGGGCAGCCATATCGGGCACGATTGTTTGCGCAACGCCAAGGACTCGGGCGAGTTCATCCCATGATGCATAGGCGCCACCTGCGAGAGCTGCCATGATGGCATCACCGAAGCATGCGCCCACCGTAACCTTGGCAACCGAGACCTCGCGCCCGCATACGTCGGCGATAGCTTGCATCCAAACTGGATTCTTGGTTCCACCTCCGACAAGCATAATGCGCCCAATTAGCAGTCCATGCTCCCGCTCGATAATGTCGGCATGGGATGCAACGGTATACGCGACGCCTTCCAAGGCGGCGCGAACCATATGGGCTCGCGTATGCCTTCCGGTCAAGCCAAAGAAGACGCCACGCGCCTCGGGATCGTTGAGCGGAGTACGCTCCCCCGCAAAGTACGGCAGACACAGGAGCCCATCGGCACCCGGCGCCACGTCGGCGGCATCATGCGCCATAACCGAATATGCATCGGGGCCACCGTGGCCCTCGGCCTCTACGGCGTCGCGATACAGCTCTTGGCGCAGCCACGATGTGAGCGCACCCGCCGTATTGGTCCCCGCGCAGATCCCGTAAGTTCCGGGAATGATAAACGTCCCTGGCCACAGACGGGCATCATCGATCATATGATCAGCTAGGTAGATGAAATACGCCGTACTCCCCAACTGAACCATCATATCGCCGGGACGGAATACACCCGTCGAAATGGCCTCGGCACCAGAGTCGCCCGTTCCCACTAAGACAGGTGTCCCTGCCGCGAGCCCCGTCGCCTCAGCCGCACGCTGCGTAATCACCCCGGCAATATCGGTAGCCGACATTACCTCCGTCATCTGGTCAGGCCGGCAGAAACGAGCACATTCCCGAGCATCAACCTTCCAAGTGTAGCGGTCATATAGGGGAAGAAAATCCTCCGCCAAATAACGGTCCACCGTAAAACGCCCCGTCAACTTTGCGCACAGAAACGATGACGCCGTCAGGAACTTCGCGGCACGTTCGTGCACCTCGGGCATATTCTCCTTAAACCACAAGATCTTAGGAGCAATATCTGACGAACAGGGATCGTGCCCGAAAAGCTCGCGCGCGCGATCTGACCCATATTCGGAAAGAAGCTCGTCAATCTGCGGCTTCGAACGTGCATCGACTCCATACAAAATCGCGGGCGCCAGCGCGTTGCACTCGGTATCGACCGGCACACAGTCGCAACCCAATGCGGAAAGGCCCACGCATCCAATCTGTGCCGCGTTAACCCCCGATCGCGCCACCAGCTCGCGCGACAGGCGGCAAAAATCGCCCCACCAAACTGCCTCCGCATCATGCTGGTACCATCCGTCACACGGGTTGTCCGTCTCGTGTCCACAAGAGGCTTGGCAAACGATGTTGCATCGATCATCGATTAAAACGCCTTTAGAGGCGCTTGTCCCAATATCAATACCCAGATAGAGCGCCATAGGTGCCTACTCCCCTCGCGCCGTACGAGCGGCAGCCATAAAACGAGCTACCCGCTCAACATCAACCGGGGCATCCAGCTTTCCGTCGCGCTTTAAGCACGTGCCGACAAACGCGCCATCGTAGTGAGCAAATACGTCAGCCACGGTATTTTCGCGACAACCGGTGCCACATACCACGGGCACTTCGCCAACACGCTCGCGGACCTCATCGGCAAGCTCGCCCGAAGCGCCACGACCGGCAGCCGAACCGCCGATGACCATCGCATCCGGTAGGCAATTAAAGAGAAGTGAATCGGCAATGTCCGCAGTCGTGCGGTCGTTGAGATAAACCTCCCCCTCGCTCGTGATGAAGTGAAAAAGCTTGAGGTCGTCCAGGCGCAGCGCCGCCTTGCGACGCATGGTGTGAGCGAAATCTCGGTTAATCAGCCCGAGATCACCGGCCCAGGCACCGCAAAAATTGCAGCGCGTGAACTGCGCGTCGACGGCAGCGCACAGCTCGATTGTGGCATCACCATCGTAAATAGCTTCAGCTCCCCAAGGAGTCGACAGATCATGGGATAGAGCCCCGATTACATAGCCCATCGATGCAAGGGTTGAGGGAGAAACGTGCTGCTCATAGGGCATCGAGAGCTCATTGGTAATCAAAATGCCATCGACACCGCCCTGCTGCAACGCTTCGAGATCGCGCTTGGCGGCTTCCACGACCTGCGACACGCTTCCGCCCGGGTAATACAGTGGATCGCCCGGCAGAGGACGCAGGTGCAGCATTCCGATAACCGGCTTTTCGGTCTTGAACATCGAGGTTAGAAACGACATTACGTGCTCCTTCTTAGGGTCATTGCAGGGACGTTACTCCCCCAGCACCTCGACGTACACCTTTCGCTTCTGCGGACCGTCAAACTCCGCAAGATAGATGTTCTGGGCACCTCCGCACACGATGTGGCCATCTTGGACGGGAAAGAAGCAACTGTTTCCACTAATCATGCTCTTGATATGCCCACAGGAGTTGTTACCGGTGGCTCCATAGCTCGGCAGGAAGTGTGCATGCGCATAGGGGGCATCGAGTGGGGCGATGCGATCAAGCGTCTCCATAAGATCCGTCTCCACGCAGGGCAGCCCCTCGTTTACCACGATTCCGCAGGTCGTATGCGACAAAATAATCGCCGCCAAGCCATTGGTCACCGAGCTGCGCTCGATGGCAGCGTGCACGTCCTCGGTAATATCGATGAACTGGTCCGGAGCAGTCGATAGATAGCTCAATGTCTCGAGCGTCACCATGTTCACTCATCCCCTTCAAGAAAACGCAGGGCATTACCCCAGTAGAGCCTTTCTCGCGCATCATCGCGCATGGGCACGGTATCGAGCGCCCGCTTGAGTTTGAATGCACGGAAGCGCGGCGTATTGCTGGCGAACATCACTTGGTGCGATAGCGCGCGCTCATACCACAGCGGCCCCATATCGACCGTGAAAAGACGCTGCATCATCTCCTCGGGCGAATCGATGTAAGTGATAGAGGTGTCCGCGTAGCAGTTGGGATACTTGAGCAGCATCGCCACGGTCTCGCGCACCCAGGGCCAGCCAAAATGGGTCAAACTAAAACGCACATTTGGATGCGTTGCGATTGTGTGCTCAAATGCAAGCGGGTTACTGCGCGAGAGCTCTGCGCCCGGCTCCCAAGACATACCGGCATGGAAAACCACCGGCTTGTTATAGCGCTCGCACAGTTCGTAAAGCGGCTCGGCCACAGCATCATCGGGGGCAAAACCCTGCTTTGCAGGATGCAGGCAAAGCCCCTTTGCCCCCAACTCGGTAAAGGCGCGCTCCAATTCGTCTGCGGCACCGCTCACCTGCGGGTCTACGCTCGCAAATCCCCACAGACGATCGGGATGTGCGGCAACCAGCATGGCAATCTGGTCATTGGTGCCAAAGTGCCCTCCGCATGCCGTGGTTACATCGAGCGGCATGAGCACGCTCTTCTGCACATCACAGACGTCCATCTCGACTTGAAGCTCATCCCAATCCATGGGGCCCATATGCCCCATACCAAATTCTCGTGACCAAAAACCGAATCCATCAGGCTCATCACCCGGCGTACAGATCTCGCCGTAGAGCATAGGATGGACCAACATGTCGATAACCATTTCGTACTCCTTTCCAGGCATTTGACCCTAGTACGGCTCAAAAGAACCAATCACTCGGGACGACAGCTCAGCGCCCGCCTTCATACACGCCGGAATATCAAGGCCATCGATCACGCCCTTGGTAAACCCGGCGATATACGAGTCGCCGGCACCCACGGTATTAACGACCTTCTCCGCCGGCACGATCCCGCACTCATAGAAGCGCTCACCGTCATAGGCAATGCTTCCCTTCTCGCCAAGCGTGGCAACCGCAACGCGCGGCCCCAATTCCTGCGCGTGACGTACCCAGTCTCGTAGCTCCGGAGTGTCATCTTCAAACGACATAAATGCGTAGTCAACGTAGGGAAAATGATTCTCGCAGGCATATTCGGGATCCTGGCTGAACACCGAGAAGTCCATAACCACCGTCTTGCCCGCATCATGCCACTCGGGCAGGAGGTCCAAACAATTGCCAAACAGGTCGGTATGGATGATGTCATGCTCTAGGATAAACGCCCGGTCGTCTTCATTCGGTCGATATGTCTCCATTACGCCATCGATTGCCTCGAGATGCACACGATCGACGCCGTCTTTCAATGCCATGAGCATCACCGAAGTGTCGCCATCCTCCACCCGCAGGTGTGAGATATCGAACCCCTCAGCGGCCAGCGCCTCCCTCATCTTGTCTCCGTACTCGTCCTTGCCGACAACCGACACGGCGGATACCGAAACGCCCATTCGTGCAAGATGGATACCCCAGTCAATGCCGTTGCCAGTCGGATAGAACACGCCGATGTTTTGATAGACGTCCGCGCAGCAAA
Organism: Collinsella sp. AM36-4AA; assembly: GCF_003467795.1. NCBI lineage: Bacteria > Bacillati > Actinomycetota > Coriobacteriia > Coriobacteriales > Coriobacteriaceae > Collinsella > Collinsella sp. AM36-4AA. The sequence goes on along the minus strand of NZ_QSHS01000018.1, from coordinate 15,338 downwards.
AACCAGCCGCACACGCTTTAATACCCATACTCTTCTCCAATGTTCAAAAGGGGACCCACCACATAACGAGCCCCCTTTTCGCGTTTCGCTTATTGTTTTGCATCGGCTATCCAAGGCCTCATAGCCAGACCGCCGTACGCTTTCTTAAGCTATTCGACGATTGGTGCTCCGTGACCCCAAGAACCTTCCATGCCGCACACGGTCGAGGCAAACCCGGCAGCAAAATCGAGCGCGCGCTCGATGGCCTCGGCGCCATCCTCACCACGCTTGGCGGAATCGAGATAGCACATCAAAAACGAGGTGAGGAACGAGTCGCCCGCCCCCATGGTGTCCTTCATGTCCGTTACCGGTTTAGCCAGCTGGCGGTAATAACGCTCGCCGTCGTAAGCAATGCAGCCCTCGGCGCCCGCCGTAGCCGACACAAAACGCGGACCCAGGCCCTTCACCCATGCCAGACGCTCGCGAATCTCGTCCTCACTCGCGGCATCCGCCGCACTAAAGAAAGCAAAATCGACGTAGGGCGCAATCTGCTCGTAGTACTCGTCGGTGGAGTCGTCCGAAAAGTCAAAAGAGACCGTGACGCCCGCAGCCTTCAACTTGGGCAGCTCGCGCTCGGTAAAACAATAGTTGCCCGAATGAACCACATCGAACTGCTTCATGTACGAAAGGTCAAAGCGATCGAGGACATAGCGCGCATCGCCACGGATACCGCCCTCGTTGGAGCCGAGGAAGACACGGTCACCGTCAACGACGGTCACGCGAGCCGCTCCGTTCTCGCCAATCATCTGCTCGCACTTGTCAAGTTCGATACCCTCATCCTCGAGGCTTGCAATGACATGCTCGGCAGCGGCGTCATTGCCAAAAATGCCCATGTATGCGGAGCGTGCGGCACCGCATTTCTTGGCATAAACGGCGAAGTTCACCGCGTTGCCGCCAGGATACATGGTGTGGATATGCTCGTAGCGGTCGACGACGTTGTCGCCAAATCCGAGCGCGTTAACGTTAAATGCCATGGTATTTACCCTTCTAGTACTCGACGACGCCCATGTAGCGACGGAAATCGGGATCATGGTCAAACACCTTGCCGCGTGCGGCACGCAGCTCGCAGTTCATGGCGTAGAACAGCACCGAGTCCAGATAGGCACGGACGCTCGCCGGCACGGCTTCCATACCGTACTCCTTGGCATCGAGCACCATCAGCGTATCGGTATGCGTCTTAAGGAACGCCAGGGCGCGCTCGTCCATAGCACGGCACTCGCTGGAGCCCATCTGCAGGAAGTAAAAAACGCCATCCTGAGTAGCCTCGAAGGGGCCATGGAAGTACTCGGCAGAGTGGATGTAGCTGCAGTGCTGCCACTGCATCTCCATAAGAGAGCAGATAGCGAAACCGTAGGTCTGGCTAAAGTTGGGACCGCTGCCCAGAATATAGAAGAACTCATGCTCCTGGCAAAGCTTGGCAAAACGATCGCCCAGCTCGGCATTTACCTTCTCGCGTGCCGGGGGAAGAATCTTATCCATCTCGGCGATACCGGCATACATATCGGCAAGATCGACGTAGCCCTCCTGCTGATCGAGCAGCTCTGCCGCAAGCGACAGCGAAATGCCAGCGGGGACCTCGGCCTGCGGCACACCCTCGCCCCACGGGTAGACCCACGTGGTCCACTTGCCAGAGTCAATCTTGGATCCAGCGTTGTCGGTCTGGGCGATCACCGTAGCGCCGGCGGCAAGGGCGATCTCACAGCCCTCGACGACCTCGGGGGTGTTGCCACTGTGGCTGCAGGCAATGACCAGGGATTTCTCACCCAAGCGGCGCGGACGCATGATATCAAACTCGCGAGCCGTATAGATATACGAAGTGAAGGTGGTTGCCTCGCGCTGCAGAAGCTCATGAGCCGGGATCAAATCGATCATGGAGCCACCGCAAGCAATCCAGTAGACGCTGTCGAACTTGCCCTTCTCGGCAATTGCCTCTTTGATCAGATCGTGTGCGTTCATATCCAGTTCCTTTCTTGTTTAGTCCGCAATCAATGACGTTGGCTGCGTGGCCGATAGTTGTTTTAGTCAATCAGATATTTCTCGAATGCGGCCATGTTCTTGGCATCTGCCGCCGCCGGGTCATCGTAGTAACGGCCGTCCGTGATTTCCTGGCCCAGCATGCCGTCGAAACCATGGGCGTTGAGTGTGGCGACGAAGGCGTCCATATCGTGCTTGCCATCGCCCCACACCAGATGGCCATACGGGTCGCCGTCGATAAAGTGCATCTCGTGAATTGCCCCATCACCAAAGGCGGCAAACCAGTCCTCGAGCGTCTCGCCCGCAACGCCCATCGCGGTTGTATCAACCATGGGCTGTAAGTACGGGCTCGCGACCTCGTCAATCATGCGCTTCGCATCGGAAACCGTCGTCACAAGGTTGCTCTCCTCGGGACGCAGGCTTTCCATCGTAAGCACCAGACCGTGCTCGCCGGCATACTCCGCCAGAATGGACAAGTGCTCGCGGCTGCGCTTCCAGGCGTCCTCGCGGTCCTCGTCCCAGTCGCCCCAGCCCGAGTTGACGGACATACGGTCGCACCCAAGTACCTCGGCAAGCTCAATGCCGTGCTTAAAGTACGCCAGGCTGCGCTGTTCATGCAGCGGTTTGCGTGCGCAGTACTGCCAAGGATAGACAACATTCTCGGGGCACAGAGTACGATACCTAAGCCCACGGTCTGCAGCCTTTTTCGCCAGGACCTCAGCCTCAAAGTAGCCCGTATGGTCGAGTGTCACATGCGGCTCTGCACACCACAGCTCAATGGACTCAAAGCCCAAACGCTGCTGCACATCAAGGAAGTAATCGAGCGACCACATGATGTAGTGGATATTCATGCCCGCAATCTGTTCGCGGCGCAGCGTCGGTTTGGATTCAGACATCTTATGCCTCCTTATTTCGATCGAACACGATTTGTCCGTCCGACATCGTCATATCAACCGAAAGATCGCGTGCGTCGCGATAATCGAGGTCGAACACATCCCGATCGAGCACGCAGATATCGGCAAGCTTGCCGACCTCGAGCGTACCCAGTTCGTCTTCGCGCATCAGATCGTACGCGCCCCCGGCAGTCCAAGCGCGCAAGAGCTCGACAAGTGTCAGCGCGTTGGCCTCATTCACGGGCAGTCCATCGTCGAAGTATCCGCCGCACGCGCTGTAGATTGACTCGCCCAGGCTCGGAATCAGCAGCGGCAAATCCGTACCACAGCACACCGTGCATCCGGAATCTTCCATGCCGCGGCGATTCCAGCTGTGCAAAAGTCGCGTCTCGCCAATTTGTCGACGCATCATCGACAGGCAATCCTCGCGCCGGTCCAGCGTCAAAATCTGCGGATAGACCTCGCAAATTCCACCTAACTTGCCAAACTCGACAAGATCGGTCGGATCAGAGTTCTCGAGATCGGTAATCGCATGGCGGCGAAGCAACCGTCCATGCTCGTCTCGAGGCAGCGAGGCATAGAGCGCCACGGTGCGACGAACGGCGCCATCGCCCTGGCAATGCAAGGAATATCGGAAGCCGTCAGCATCAATTGCGCGCAGCTCGTTCTCAATCAGATCCCACTCGGGCTCCTCGACAACCGTCTTGCCGGCAGCGCCCGCATCGGCCGTGTCCTCATAGGGGTCAATCATCTCGGCAAGCCCCGCCCATACGCCGCGATCGGTCATACGGTTGAAGCCAGAAAAACGAACGAACGGACCCCGGAAGCGCTCTCGTGCCTCGCGAGCATATGACAGATTTGCACCGGCACCCACCGGCTGCGACATCATAGAGACGCGAACCGTCAGCTCACCAGATTCCTCACGGCGAGCCATTTCGTCGGCAAAACCGTAGTAGTCATCAAACGCCATCTCCTTGATGGCGGTAACGCCGCGCTCGTTAAGCATGCCCATGTAGTCCGAATACCCCGCACGTACCTCGGGCAGCGCGAGGAAATCGCTCATCATGCGCCAGATCTTCTCGGCATAGCACGCCTGGGGTGTGAAGCCGTATCGCGCACTGGCGGCAGCATTGAGAACGCAGGTCTCCGCACCCGGTGTAAAGCAGACGACAGGGATATCGCCAAAACAATCGTCAAACACAGCTGCCGTATTTGCGTTCTCGGCATCCGATGCCAACGTTTCGGGCAGGTTGTGGCCAAAAGCCGCCGCGCAATCCGGATGATCTTCTTTCCATGCACGCAAGAGCGACACGGCCTCTTTGGCATCGGCGATGCCGGACAGATCAGACCCCAACGTCCGCAGCGCCCAACCTGTATAGAAGGTATGCACATCGATCAGGCCAGGCATGACGGTGCGGTCGCCCAGGTCAACCACCTCGTCCGCCTGGGTCAAATACGAAGCTACCTCACACTTGGTGCCAACCGCCTCAATTCGATTGTCACGGACCGCTACGAAACCTTCAAACGGCAGGTCCCCCGTACCGGTAAAGACACTCTTAGACGTCAGGACCGTCAAACGATCGGACATTATAATCACCTACGCCGGAAGCATGCCAGAAATGGCAGTAATGACCAAGCCAAACACGACCATGAAGATGAAGAACTTCCAAATGGTCTTCCACCATTGGCCAAACGAAATTTTAGCCACGCCAAGGCCGGCAACCGTCATGCCCGCCACGGGACTGATGGTGTTGATGGTCTGGTTGGCAAACTGGAGCGCGGTAACGGCCGCCTCGGGATTGAGGCCCATGAGCTCGGTCAGGGGGCCCATAACGGGCATGGTGAGTGCCGCCAGGCCAGAACTCGAGGGAACCAGCAAAGAGAGCAGGCCAAGGACGATATACATAAACGTGGTGTAGACGGCGGCGGGTGCACCGGCGAGCGCAGTAGCGAGCGCCTGGAGGATGGTGTCGATGATCATGCCGCCCTCGGCGATGACCAGAATACCGCGAGCAATACCGATAACGATGGCGGCGTACGCAAAGTCGGCGAGACCTTTAACGAACTCCTCAGCAATCGTCTGCTGGTCAAGACCGCCCAGGATACCGGCAAGCAAGCCCATGCCAAGGAACACGGCGGAAATCTCATTCATGTACCAACCCTGGGTAACAAGACCCCAGACGATAATGCCCATACCGCAAGCAAAATCGATAAGCACGAGCTTCTGACGGGTAGTGAACTCTTCCTCGATGGAGACATCGGTCACGGAAAACTCGATACGCTTGAGCTTATCGTCCTCGTACGTAATGGACGACTCGGGGTTTTTCTTGACGCGCATGGCGTAGCGCATAGCCCATGCGATACCGGCGGCAGTGAAGATGACCCAAGAAACGGCGCGCAGCCACAGTTGCGGATTGCCCTCGATGCCAATGATGCCCTGGGCGATCAAAACATTAAACGGGTCGATGGTCGAAGCACAATATCCCAGGTTAGGACCAAGGAAGCAGATGATGAATGCCGTCATCGAGTCATAACCGATACCCATCATGATGGGAATGAAGATGGCATAGAACGGCAGGGCTTCCTCAGACATACCAAACGTGGTGCCGCAAATGGACAGCAACGTCATCGTGATGGGAATGATGAGGATGTCCTTGTTCTTGAGCTTTTTAATCACACGGCTCATGCCGGCATTCAAAGCGTTGGTCTTGGTGATGATTGCGAACGACCCGCCAATCAATAAGACGAACGCAACGACGTCGGCAGCCTCCTGGATGCCCTTAGTGGGCGCTTGCAGGACCGCGAAGATATCCTGACCCAGATTGATGGTCTCGCCGGTCTCGGAATCGGTGTAGTTCTTATCGACCTGTTCATAGGTTCCAGCAACGGCGACTTCACGCTCGCCCGCCGCTGTCGAAATCATCTTGCGCTGATACTGACCAGAGGGAACGATCCAAGTCAAGACCGCAAAGACAACGATCAGCAAGAACATGATCGTATAGACATGCGGTAATTTGAACTTAAAACGTCTGTTTGTCTTCTTCGCCTTCGTATCTGACATAGATACCTCCAAAGAACTCGAGACTGCATCGCATCTCGCCTCAACGTTTGCACAAGGCAAACGTTCTATGACGTTCTATAGATTACCAGCAGCTTTTCTCGTCATCAAGATAATTTCAAACTGATTGCCGCAACGCGGTTGAACGGTTGCGTTTGCGCCGTGAACGGTATGAAAACGCCCGGTGAGATGATTCACCGGGCGTTTCCATACGCAATGTCCTAGATGTCAAAAACGTAGCGAGACCCAACGATCCGCTGACGACCGATGATAAACGGCCGCCGCTGCTCATCGAAAAAGAAGGCTTCCATATAAAACAAGGGTTCGCCAACGGGAACTGCCAACAACCGAGCGACCTCGGGCGACGCGCACGCGATCTCAAGCGTGCATGGGTCGGTAAACGCGGGCGTGCGGCCCGTCCGGTTGCGCACGAACTCAAAAATGGATTGGTTAGATAGAGGTGCCGTTGATAGATAGGCGTTGTCCTCGTAAACATATATGTTGTTCTCGAGCATGACAGGGACGCCATCGGCAGTACGCACGCGCTCAACGCAGATCAAGTCAGTTCCAACGGGAACACCAAAGAACTGTGCTTCGGTGGAATCCGCCGGCAGTATCTTTCTCGAAATGACACGCGCCCCCGGTTCCATTCCGTTTACGCGGCATGCGTCCGAAAAACTCTGGACGTCATCCTTCTGGCGAATCTTGCGTTTGAGCTTGGGGGCATTGACAAACGTGCCTTTCCCTTGTCGCTTCGTTAGATAGCCCTGTTGGACGAGCTCCTCAATAGCGCGTCGCACGGTAACGCGGCCAACTTTATAGCTCTCAGCCAATTCGAATTCGTTGGGTATCCGCGCGCCTGCCTTGTAGGCACCGGAGTTGATTTCGTTTTTGATGATATCGATAACCTGTTGGTACAGCGGTATCGCTGCTTTACCGTCAGTTAGCCCTTCAGTCGGTGGCATATACCCTCTCCAAGCACAATTAAGTCTAAAACGGGCTTAGGGGCATTCAACAAGTCCTTAAGCCCGCATTAGCTTAAAGTATGCTAGGTGTCGCACCAAAATGTCGGCTATTTACTCATCAGACCCGAAAAACGCGCAACTACCGCGCTCCTAAGAAAGCGTGAGCAGCTCCGGCAGCTGGTCGATAATCTTGTCCGCGGCATCCTGGCTAAAGCCAAAGCGCTCCTCGCGCTTGGCAATGACCGTCAGGCCGGCTCGCTTACCCGCGGTAATGCCCGGAACGGAATCCTCAACGCAGCAGCAGCGATTCGCGGGCAGCCCCAGCAGGTCCAGCGCATGCAGGTAGATATCGGGCTCGGGCTTGCTCTCCTTAAACTGTTCGCCGCTCACCACGTACTCAAAGGCATCCGACAGACCACATGCATCGAGTACTTCCTCGATGCTGTCCATGGGAGACGAACTCGCCAACGCCACGCGAACGCCGCGGCGCGGCAACTCTCGAATCGTATCCACAGCGCCCGGGTTAATCAAAGCCTGATAGTCGCGCGGACGCTTATGCGCCCACTCGTCCCAACGGGCCAACGCTTCCTCGCCAGTGAAGCGCCCTTTACCGGCGCGCTCAAGCCAATCGACCAGCATATGCAGGAAGAACTGATGCGAGGTACCGACCTGTCCATTCAACTCCTCTTGAGTCAGATTCAACCCAAGCTCCTTGGCAAACGCGGCAGTCTCCCCCAGGTAGTAATACTCGGTATCGACGATGACGCCGTCCATGTCAAAGATAACGGCGTCGAACGGAAATGCGGACACGGCACCCTCCCTAACAAAAGGGCGCCCGCAAGCGGACGCCCGAACCATGCACTATCGGCGATTCTAACCCAGCAGCTTATCCAGCGCCACCGCAATACCGTCTTCGTTGTTATTGGCGGTCACCATCTGGGCCACAGCCTTAACCTCATCGACGGCGTTGCCCATGGCAACACCGATGCCGGCCCACTCAATCATGGACTTGTCGTTCTGGCCGTCGCCAAACGATACGACCTCACTGGCATCGATGCCGAGCTTGGGCAGGGCACCCTCGAGCGCACGGGCCTTGTCGATACCGGGCGCCGTGTACTCAAAGTACCAGTCGGCCGTAAACATGCCCGAAAGCGTCTGGGTAAAGGGCGCATACATTTCCTCGTAATGCGCCTGCAGGTAGGTCGGATCGCCCGCCGTCAGCAGCTTGTCCACGGGATAAGTATCCACGACCTCATGCAAGCTCTCGACCTCGCGGATCTTAAGGTCGCACGCATCGCGCTCGTATTTGACGATGTTCTTCTGCGAGCCATCCGGCAGCGTAATCATGCAATGGTACGAGTCCTCGACATGCAAGTCGCGACCGAGCGAAATCATGGGGATCACATCATAGTTTTGCAGGTGATCAATCAGACGGTGCAGTTCGTCAGCCGGCATGGCCTGGTCAAAAAGAATCTCATCGGTCTGAGCGTCGACCACATGCGCGCCATTAAAGGCCACCAGTAAACCATCATGGTTTTGAAGGTCGAGCTCCTGCGCCAAGGCGTGAAGACCCCATGCGGGACGGCCCGAAGCCAAGATGAGCTTAATACCCGATTCCTGCGCCGCGAGCAGCTTCTCGCGCGTACGCGAGCTAATCACTTTCTGGTCGTTGGTGAGCGTACCGTCGATATCCATTGCGATGGCCTTAATTGCCATATGTGCCTCCCTGTCATTGAGCAACCTTGTCTGAGCCATCATACAGAACACCCACGGCGGCGCTGTTTGCAACGGGAAAAATATTATATTGTCCCAAACATGGCCGGCGCGCCTTCGACGATTGCGATGCCCGTCGAGGCGCCTCCCGATACATTCCATCCTATCCAAATAGCAAAGGGCCCGCATCCCAACGGATACGGGCCCTTGTCGGCTATGCGTTAGTTTTCGCAGCGAATCCTACTTGCGGTGAGCGCGGTAGAACTCGATGAGCGCCTGGGTCGAAGCGTCCTGCTCGGCCTTGGCGGCGTTATCGTGGAAGGCCGGGGTGATCTGCTTGGCAAGCTGCTTGCCCAGCTCAACGCCCCACTGGTCGTAAGAGTCGATGCCCCAGACCGTGCCCTCGACAAACGTGATGTGCTCGTACAGGGCGATGAGCTCGCCGAGTGCGAACGGGGTCAGCGTGTCGCCGAAGATCGAGGTCGTCGGGCGGTTACCCTCAAAGCAACGGGCCGGGACGATCTGCTCGGGCGTGCCCTCGGCACGAACCTCGTCGGCTGTCTTGCCAAAGGCGAGTGCCTTGGTCTGGGCCAGGAAGTTGCCCAGGAACAGCTCGTGCACGTCCTGACCGCTATCGGTCGCAGGGTTGGCGGTATTGGCGAAGGCGATGAAATCGGCCGGGACCACCACGGTGCCCTGGTGCAGCAGCTGGTAGAAGGCGTGCTGGCCGTTGGTGCCGGGCTCGCCCCAGAAGATCTCACCGGTGTCGGAGGTCACGGCGCTGCCGTCCCAGCGGACATGCTTGCCGTTGGACTCCATGGTGAGCTGCTGCAGGTAGGCCGGGAAACGATGCAGGTACTGGCAGTACGGAAGCACGGCGTGGCTCTTGGAACCGAAGAAGTTGACGTACCAGACGTTGAGCAGACCCATCAGCGCGACGGCGTTGTTCTCGAGCGGGGTGTTGCAGAAGTACTCGTCGATGGCGTGGAAGCCCTCGAGGAACTGCTGGAAGCGCTCGGGGCCGAGCACGACGATCAGCGACAGGCCAACGGCGGAGTCGACAGAATAGCGGCCGCCGACCCAGTTCCAAAAACCGAAGGCGTTAGCGGGGTCGATGCCGAAGGCCTCAACCTTCTCGAGTGCGGTGGAAACGGCGACGAAGTGCTTTGCCACTGCCTCGGCGTTCTGCTCATCGGAGCCGTCGATGGCACCCTGAGCCTTGAGCTGCTCGAGCATCCAGGTCTTGACCTCGCGGGCGTTGGTGAGGGTCTCGAGCGTGGTGAAGGTCTTGGAGACGATGATCACGAGCGTGGTCTCGGGATCCAGACCCTTGAGCTTCTCTGCCTGATCGTTGGGGTCGATGTTTGAGATGTAGCGGCAGTCGATACCGGCGTCGGCATAGGGACGCAGGGCTTCGTAAGCCATGACCGGGCCCAGATCGGAGCCGCCGATGCCGATGGACACCAGGTGCTCGATCTTCTTGCCGGTAACGCCCTTCCACTCACCGGAGCGCACGCGCTCGGCGAAGGCATACATGCGATCGAGGACCTCATGCACGTCGGCGACGACATCCTGACCGTCGACGATAAGCTGGCCCTTCTCGCTTGCCGGACGGCGCAGCGCGGTGTGCAGGACGGCGCGGTCCTCGGTGGTGTTGATGTGCTCGCCGGAGAACATGGCGTCACGGCGCTCCTCGAGTTTCACCTCGCGGGCAAGGTCGCACAGGAGCTTGACAGTCTCGTCGGTCACCAGGTTCTTGGACAGGTCGAAGTGCAGGTCACCGGCGTCAAAGCTCAGCTTGTTCACACGCTCGGGATCGGCGGCGAACCAGGCCTTGAGGTCAATACCCTCGGCCTCGAGCTTCTCCTGATGAGCCTCGAGCGCCTTCCAAGCGTCAGTCGACGTAGCGTCGATAGGTGCGGCAACAGTTGCCATAAAGTCCTCCTCAGCATACGGACGCACGCCTCCATGCGCCCGGACATTCAGATGCCACTATTCTAGCGCAGGTCAAGACTACAATCAGCGAGCGTTGCCAATCGGCCCCCAAACGGCAACCGACCAAAAAGGGACAGGTTTATTTTGGCAGGTCAAACGCTTTACCTACCAAAATAAACCTGCCCCTTTCTGGCGGGCATTATGCCGCGGCGCACACGCTGCCGAGCAGCTCGCGCAAGGGAGACCCGATTCCCTCTAGCAGCTCGGGCGCGATGATGGCAAAAACGGGAGCCTCGCCGGCGCCCACCGCAGCGGGCACCTTGCCCTCCGAGACAATGCATCCATAAGGCACAAAGCCGTCTTCGCCGGCATCGAGCGCCGCCATGCGACGGGCGAGTTCGCGTGCAAAGCCGGCAGTATCGGCATCGCCAATCGCCAAGACAAAGTCCACGCCTTCGTCGGTCGCCAGGGCCACGGCTTCGTCGATCAGCTCGTCTCCCCCGTCGCCCTCAACCGAGCCGCAGCGGAAAAGCACGCGCTCGAGCAGAGCTCGATCAAGCGAGCCGAGTGCCGCCGAGACAAGCTCATCGCGCGTATGCTTGTCACCGCCCAGCACAACCAGCGCCTTGGTGCCTCCGTAGTGAGCGACCAATCGTCCGCACCAGCGAGCCACGTCTCCATCCGCAACAAGGCGCGTCGGCATACCAAACCCATAATTGACCATCTTTTCCACAACCTTTCCGTGCGTATAGGCGGTATCAATCGTTAGGCCCATGCTACGAAGCGAGGTTTTCCGAGCTGTTTCGCACTCTTTAGAGCTGCGTTAAAAACCCGATGCAGCCGCACGACCATACCTACCAAAACAAACCAGTCCCTTTTTGGCAGGTTTTGACGATGTCCGAATGAGCGGGTATTATCGAACAGGTATTCGATAAGAACATGTGTTTGATGAAAGGACACAGATGGCGCACGAGCAGCACACCTATATCTGCATCGACCTCAAGACGTTTTATGCCAGCGTCGAGTGCGTCGACCGTGGGCTCGATCCGCTCACCACCAACCTGGTCGTTGCCGACGAATCGCGCGGGCGCACGACCATCTGCCTCGCCATCACACAGGCCATGAAAGACCTCGGGATACACAATCGCTGCCGTCTGTTCGAAATTCCCGATGGCATCGACTACATCACGGCCGTACCGCGCATGCAGCATTACATGGAGGTGTCGGCGAAAATCTACGGTATCTATCTGGAATACGTCAGCCCCCAGGACGTGCACGTCTACTCCATCGATGAATGCTTTATCGACGTGACGCCCTATCTGGACCTCTACCATACCGACGCTGAAGGCTTCGCCTGTATGCTGCGTGACGAGGTCCTGGGGCGCACCGGCATCACGGCAACGGTTGGCATCGGCCCCAACCTATTCCAGGCCAAGGTAGCGCTCGACATTACCGCCAAGCACGCACCCAGCCGCATCGGCATACTCGACGACGAGACCTTTCGCAAGGAGATCTGGCCCCATCGTCCCATCACCGATATCTGGGGCATCGGTCCCGGCGTGGCAGCCCGCCTCGAGAAATACGGCGTCTACGATCTGATGGGCGTCGCGGCGCTCGACGAAAACCTGCTTTACGACGAGCTCGGCGTCAATGCCGAATATCTCATCGACCATGCCTTCGGGCGCGAGCCGACAACCATCGCCGATATCCAAGCCTATCGCCCGCAAGCAACTTCGACCACCACAGGACAGGTGCTCTCGAAGGGTTATGCCTACGAACAGGCCTATACCGTCTTGCGCGAGATGGTCGACAGTGCCGTGTTGGACTTAGTCGATAAGCACGTGGTGTGCGACAGCATCTCGCTCTTCGTGGGTTATGCGAACGAGCGAGCCGACATACGCCGCCTCGACGCCAGCGGCACGGCGCAATACGTTGACGGATGCGGGCACCTGCGCTCGAGCACGTCGAGTATCGAGCCAACCGCAACCGCCGGCCCCGAGCTCGCACCCCGTGCGCCCAAGCCCGTCCAGCGCGATGACGAACGGCGCCGCCTGGTGCGAGAGGCACAGGCAATCGATGGCATCTTCGTGGGAGAACATGGCGGCAAACCGCGCGGTGGCTATGCCGCGCTCTTCGCGCACTCAAACGCTTCGCGAAAGCTGCCCGAGCGCACCAATTCGTTTAAGAAGATCATGAGCTATTTCGATGAGCTCTGGGCGCAGACTGTCGATCCCAAACGACCGGTCAAGCGTATCAACCTGGGCTTTGGCAACCTCATGCCTGAGGAATTTGTCACCATCGATCTGTTCGGCGATATCGAGGCCGATGAGCGCGAGCGCGACCTGGCGCGCGCCGTCCTGGCCGTAAAGGGCAAGTACGGCAAAAACGCGCTCGTCAAGGGATTAAGCTTTACCGCCGGCGCCACCGCGCGCGAACGCAACGATCAGGTAGGAGGACATCGTGCCTAAGTCCCGGCAACAGCCGATGCGGCCACCGACACCCTTTGAACGCCTAGCGGACCCCGAGGGAAGACGTCGCTCCGCCGACCCCAAGCTCACCGCCAACGGCGCCGTCCGCGCCGGCCGTGCCGCGCAGTTTATGCCCTTTGCCGCCCTCACGGGATACTACGAGCTCGTGCGCAAACAAGAGATCACCGCCGAGCCAAAATGCGAACTCACGGAAGAAAAAGCCCTCGAGCTTTCGCATAAGTTCGAGGGCCTCAAACGTGGCGACCTGGTCCGCGTCACCTATTACGATACGTACGGCTATCGCTCCCGCACCGGTATCCTCGTCGAAGCGCTCCCCGCCTTCAAGCTCCTCAAGCTCCGAGACATCACCATCGACTTCGACGACATCCATGACATCGAACTGCGCGGACGAGCCTAGACAAGGATGCGCATCCAAGGCAAGGCCTACAGCGTCATGACGTAGTAACCCGCATCTCTCACGGCCGCCTCAAGAACACTGCGATCGATCGGCCGCTTAGAGCGCACGCGCGCTGTGTGGTCCGCGTACGTTACCGTGGCCCACACGCCATTCAGCGCATTGAGGGCATTGGCTACATTCTGAGCGCAGCCATCGCAGCTCATGCCGCCGATAAGCAACTCATCGCAGTAGGGGCAGTGAGATTCATCGGTATCGGCCACCGCAACTCTCTTAGTCTTCTTGCCGCTCGCGCCATCGCTGCAGCAGCTCTTTCCGTGTGTCGAAGCGACAATACGCCGCAGGCCAAAGAACATGCCGACGACAATCACGGCCAGCACGATGGCATTCGCGGGGTTGAGCAAGTCACTCATGCGTTCCCCTTTCAAGTAGCACTATCTAGATACCCCCATGGGGTGTCCCCATCTTAACCCAAAATCATGTCCGTTCGGTCAATTAGTTTCCCTCTTCAAACTTTCTTGTTGACCAAGGCTTACTTTCGTGTATAAGTTTTCCTAGGCTAACAGTTTAGATCCGTAAGGAACGCCGTGACTCGAACCATAGACATCCCAACGTTTCAGGCAGCAATCGTGCGCAACTGCTCTCCCACGCTCGCGGGCATCAAACCGGCATCGCTCTTTACCTATCCCGGCGTCTACGCCCATCAGGATGGTTCGGGCGCGACCGCGCCAATCGCAGATCGCCGAGCACGCCTGCTCAACGTTATCGCCCGGTGCAATCACGAGCTTGATCCGCTCGGCATCCATCTGAGCGTTTTGGTCTGGCGCCCCTGCGGAGCGCTCGTGTACGCATATCGACCCAACAGCCTCGCCACTTACCTTGCTGACCTGCGCGCCAAAACGGCACTCGCCAAGGAGGGCTACGACACCGACAATCTGCCATTATGCCTTGCGCACCTGGCATCGCGCATCGCGCTCGCAAGCAATAACGCCGCAGAATGCGCATGCGGCCAAACCCGATGCGCATTGGACCATCAAGCCAGCTGCGGCAACGGCTGCACCTGTGAGTTCCCACACGAAATTGGCTATTTCCTGGGATATCCCTACGACGACGTCCACGAGTTCATCGTCCAGCATGGCGAGAACTACAAGATCTTTGGACCTTGGAAGGTCTACACGAATGTCGGGCAAGCGCTTGCGACGTTCGATTCCTATCGCGCATGCACGAAATACCTTGCCCACATCTATCAACAGGGCTGCACCCTGGGACAACTTGTCCAGGCAACCCGATAGAGCATACAAAACGCGGCCGCACGCCGCACAACCGAAAGGAAAACATATGAGCAAGATCGCAGTCGTCTACTGGAGCGGTACAGGCAACACCGAGGCCATGGCAAACCTCGTCGCCGAAGGTGCAACCGATGCCGGCGCTGAGGCAGAGGTCATCTCCTGCGCCGACTTCTCCGCAGACAAGGCCGCCAGCTATGACGCCATTGCCTTCGGCTGCCCCGCCATGGGTTCCGAGGAGCTTGAGTATGACGAGTTCCAGCCTATGTGGGACGAGGTCAAGGAGACCATCGGCGACAAGAAGGTCGTCCTCTTTGGCTCTTATTCGTGGGCAGAGGGCGAGTGGATGGACAACTGGAAGGCCGATGCCGACGAGGCGGGCGTCAACGTCGTCGATTCCGTCATTTGCTACGATGCGCCCGACGATGAGGGCGAGGCGGCCTGCAAGGCTCTGGGAGCGGAGCTGGCCTAACGAAGCCGTCAGAAAGTCGCAAGACAACTGACAGCCGAGCACCGCACAACAACAGTCGCTCATGCCCAAACAAAAACGGGGGCCGGATACTATTGAACTGCCTCCCATTTCTTGGACACG
>NZ_QSHS01000017.1:0-52880 GCF_003467795.1 Collinsella sp. AM36-4AA | reverse complement strand
AGGCTTCGTGATGGTGACGGTCTGGGACTTGTCCTCGATATCGGCATGGCTCGCAAGTTCCTTGCCGTTCAGGGACAGGGACTCGAAAGCGACCACCTTGTCCTTGGCCTTGAGGTCGGACGCATCGAAGGTGAAGGTAACGTCCACATCACCGAAAGAGGTTTCGGGAACGAACTCGGTCTCGGCGGTGACGGGGTTGCCGTCGGCATCGAGGAGTTGCTTCTTCGCGACCTTTCCGTCCTTGTCGGTGCCCTTCTCGTAGAGGGTGCCGGAAACCTTGTAGGTCTTGCCGGGTGTCACGTTCATGTAATGGACGGTATCGGCGATGGTGGCATTATCCTCGCCGATAAGGTTCTTATCACCATCAAGGGCATCCGTTGCGGTAGTGGAGAGCTTGGGCTTCGTGATGATAACAGTCTGGCCGGAATCATTCACGTCGGCATGGGAAACAATCTCCTTGTCGTTGTAGGACAGGGACTCGAAGGCAACGAGAGAGGTACCTTCCTTGAGCGAACTGCCATCGAAGTAGAAGGTCACATCGACGTTTCCGTAGGAGTCCTCTGCGGTAAAGTTTGCTTCCGCAGTGATGGGGGTACCGTTCTTGTCTTTGAATACCTTCTTCGTGACCTTTCCGTTCTTGTCAAGAACCTTCTCGTAGAGAGTACCGATGACCTTGTAGGTCTTGCCGGGTGTCACGTTGTTGTAATGGACGGTATCGCGGACAGCGACATTTTCCTCACCCGTGACCGTCTTGTCACCGTCGGCAGCATCGACGGCGGTGGTGCCGATAACGGGAGCTTTTACGGTAACGGTCTGGTCAATGTCGTTGATATCCTTGTGGACGGCAATCTCGATGCCGTTCGTGGAAATAGTCTCGAAGGCGACCAGTTTGGTTCCGGTCTTGATGCCGCTGGCATCGAAGGTGAAGGTCGCAGTCGCGATACCGCTTTCGGCATCTGCCGTGAATCCCGCAGTCGCTGTGACGGGATTGCCGTCGGCATCCACGAAAGCCTTCTTGGTGGATTTGTCCATGAGGGTTCCCGAGAGCGTGTAGGTCTGCCCGGCGGTAAGCCCGGTGTAACGGACATAATCGGTAACAGTAACATCGCCCTCAGCGGTGACGGACTTGTCATTGTCCGCATCGTCCACAGCGCTTGTCGAGAGCTTCGGCGTAAGCACGGTCACCTGCTGGGAAACGTCGGATTTGTCCCTATGCTCGGCGAGCTTCGCACCATTTGCATCGGTAAGCGTCTCATAGACTACGAGGGTCTTCCCCTTGAGGTCATAGGAATCGAAAGTGTAGTCAAGGGTGACGGAACCTGCGGAGTCCTCAGCCGTGAAGGTCTTCTCGGCAGTGATAGCCTGACCGTTTACCGTGACGGCATCGCCGGTAGCGGCATCATGCAGCTCACCGATGACGGTGTAGGTCTTACCCGCGACGAGATGGCTGTATTCCACCTTGTCGGAAATCTTGACGGTGCCGACTCCGACGTAATGGTCGCTATCAGAAGCGTCGTATGCAGTGGTATGGATTTCAGGCTCAGGGTCATCGAAGGTGCCGAGGTCGATGGTCTTGGCATCACGGGTCACGGTAACAGTCGTGTTGATGAGAGCATAGCCCTCATTAGCGGAGCAGCGAAGCTCTTCGACGGAATAGGTGTCAAAGGGCAGGGCACCGAGCTTGTTGTCCGCCTTGACGGCATCGGAGGTGGCAGTAGTGCCGTTCCCATCGAGTACGCTGTTGTTGCCGAACCAGAAACCGGCGTTAGCATCGAGCTTCGTGCTGTCGATGGTGCCGCTTGCGGTCAGCGCCCAATCGTTTGCGTTGGTGTTCGAGTCATGCGCGTTCCAAGAGGACGCGGAGCTGAAATAGCCGTTCTCGTCGGTCACGGCGATATGGGACTCACCGGTGGTGAGGGAGGTCACCTTGAAGGGCACACCGGCGAGGTGCGCGGAACCGTTATCGGCCTTTTTCGTGAACTCGATATCGGAGCGGTAGACCTGCTCGGCAACCTTCGGGACGTTGTAAGTACGAACGGCACCTGTGGTCGGATTCTCCTGAATCTTCTGGAAAGACACATCGTCGGACTTCACATAGCCTGCGGGTGCCTTGGTCTCACGAATGACGACAGTGCCGCGCGGGATGCACGGGTCGTTATTAGAGTTGTAGTAGAAGGTATCGCCGGAAACAAAATCGTCGGCCTTGAAGTTGGCGATTCCGTTTTCGTTCGTCTTGAACGTCCAAGAACGCGTCGGCTTCACGTCGGCGTTCTTAAGGTCATCGTAGCTCTTGTAGTCAAGGGTGGCATAGTAATCGACGGTGAACTCGGCACCTGCAAGGGTGGCGGAACCCTGCGGGAGGTTGCCCGCGCCGTTATAGGTCTTCTGGCCGTCGTATTTACCAAGGAGCATAGCCATAGGGTCATTTGCAGGATTGTCGCTGACCGAGAGCTTCACAGGCGAAGACTCCCGATTCGCTCCGGAAACATCTGCGGTGTAAACCTGCGAATCGGTGAAATATCCCTTGGGAGCCTTGGTTTCCTTCACATAGTAGCGTCCGGGATTGAGCGAGACGGTGTTCGCGTTCCCGCTTGCGTTCGTCGTAAGGGTCGCTACCTTGTTCGAGCAGTTGGAGTCAGTGTAGACCCCATATTCGGCACCTGCGAGGGAATAGCAGTCATTGGCATCGGTAAGGGTCTTATTTGAGGAGTCCTTATGCAGTGTCAGATATCCCTTGTGCAACGTCTTGATGACACGGTAGTAGCGAACGGGATACTTGGGCGTGATTTTGGAAATCACGTTGCCGCCTGCGGAGTTCGGGAAATAGCCCTTTACAATTCCGTCTGCGTGGCTGGAAGAGTGCCAGAAAAGGTCTTCCGAGCTGTTGCTGCCCCAGAAGAAGCCGATATGGCAGTCTGAATTGCTATGATTCCAGTCCGCCGGCTCCATGTAGATGATATCGCCCTTCTCAAGGATACCGGACGCGAGCATCTGCTCTTTGGAGCTGAATGTGTAGCTGACGGCATTGTTGTCGCGACAATACTCATCCCATTTAGATGCGTTCGTCTCGTTACCCCTGTTGTAGCCGTCCTTGGCGGTATAGTTTCCGATGATGGATGTATCCGCTCCACAGGCACGGAGGACGGCAACCACAAAACCGGCGCAGTTCATATAGGCACCGCTACCGTACTCGCCCTTCGGTTTCCAGCAGTCCCAAGTGTCGATTGCGCCGCCCTCGCCATGAGGCCCTTTGTTGCCGTATGGCGTGGTGAGGTAATACTCGTCGTTCTCGTGCTGGGAGAGCACGGACTCGACCGTCTTGGTGGCACCGAGTGCTTGGTCGATGGTCTGACCGGCAGAATAGGCGCTAACACCCGATTTCTGCGCGGCATAGGCAAGCCCGGTGGGGCAGGCCGATTGGAAGATGAGCACTGCGGTCATGACCGCAGTGAGCACCTTAGATTTCTTGATTCGTCCGAGAATCTTCATGTGTTCTTTTCTCCTTCCTTGTTTGCGTGGTTTTTTGTAGCTTCGTTGGTGGTTCGTTTGAACTGCGTTTCTCGTTGCGTTCTATCTCTAACCGAAGTCATATCTGCCGATAGCCCCGGTATTGTTTTCCTCGTTTTGCCCTTCCCCGTCATCGTCTGCGAAGCCCTCGTCCTGAGAGATTTCTGCATCGCGGATGCGCTCGATGGCGGATTCGGTGTAGCCCATGATGCGGGCAATCTCATCATCCGAGCACGTCGGGTGCGCGTGTTTCAAGTAGTCGAACACGGCGATGGCGCGACGGTTGATGGATTGCACCGTGGCATCGGAGTAACACAGCTGCTCCATGGCGAAGAACCGCTCACCGTTTATCAGCTCATCGCCCTCCCGCCACAGGAGCTTTTCGCCGTCCTTCTTGAGCCAGACTACATCGTCCAGCTCATCTGGCGAGACGAGGAGCATGGCGCTCCCGACCTGACGGGTGGCGGCGGGAACCTTGGTGCCCTCAAGGGTCACCTGTCCGCCTGCATGCTGCGGATTTCCGTCATACCAGTGCTCTGCGAGGATGATGCCGTTTTCCTCAAGGGCACCGAGGTAGAGGTTCCAGTCGGTAAGGATGTTCGTTCCCTTCGCGCGGAACGGCTCGGAGTTCGTCTGGGCGGATGAGTCGAACTTCTCGTAGCGGAAGGACTTGTAGAGCACCTCGATTACCATGAACTGTCACCTCTTTCCTCTGTACTACTGGGCGATATCCTGCCCGGTTCGCGACTTGGTGGACTTGGCGGGGTCATCGCCTGCGAGCGCGTCCTTCCCGGTCTCCATGTCGCGTGCTTCCCCCGCAAGGCTCACGCCGTCCTTGGCGGCGGCACGCTCTGCGGCTTTTCCGGCCTTATAGGCATCCTGCGCCACCTTGAGTGCGTGGGTGAGGTCGGTGGCCTTCACCTCGTAGCGCTGATACGGGTGCTCGGCATCGTCCTTCTTCCCCGTCCAGATGGGCACCGGCTCGTCCTTCTTGAACGAGACCGTGGCGCGTCCCTTCTCAAGCCTGTCCTTCTTCATGTAGTCGGAGAGGAACACATCGGTTGAGAAGCCGCTCACGTCGATGCCGTTCACCTTCGTCCCCTTGGGGAAGGAAACGAAGCACTTCTCGAAGGTGCGCCCGTCGCTTGTCTGAATGTCGTGGGGCGTGAGGAAGGCGGCGGGCATGTTGATTTTGGCGTAGTTGTCTGCCTTGGGAGCCTGCTCTGGCTCCGGTGTCTTCTTGGGCATGTTTTTTCATCCTTTCTGTCTGTGCGGAACTGGTAGTCCCGCGCGGTGTGTATACGGTACCCGATTTTAGCACAATGGTGTGTTTTGGCTGCTTGGGATAGCTGTCGGCGAACGGATGCAAGTCCGGTTCGAGTGAAAGCGGCTCATGCCTATCGCACCCCCTTCACATGGTTCGCGGGTTGTTCCGCGCGGGTCGTATCGCAGGTTTCGAGCACGGCGCTTCCGGAAGCGCAGTCATGGGATTCGGCGTTCAGGTCGTAACCGCTTTCCAAGGCATCCGTAAACTCGCTACCGTATACGTTTTCGAGTGCCGCGTGGCACGCATCCTGCATTTTGGCAAGGCTCATATGGTCTGCCGATGCGAACTCGTTTAAGTCACGCATATTGCCCATGACTTCGGTATCGAAGGTGAAGGCCGGGTAGGAGCAGAATCCCGAACGCATGAACTGGCCGGTGAAGGCTCCGAGCTGGGAGATTTTCGAGAGCATCGCTTCTCCCATGTTATTGGTGTCGAGGAAAACGGTCGCGTCCTGTTGCAGCGGGGAACCGAAGTTCACGGTGACGCTGCTCCAAGGCTGTCCGAACGATTCGTCGGTTGGGTCGGAGAGATAGGCGGTCACTGCAAGGTTTCCGTCCGCATAGGACTCCTGTACAAGCTCGACCTGCTGGGTTTATCCGAAAGCATCGAAGGAGAACTCGATGCCCGATTTCTCACTGTCGTTTCCTCGCAGGTTCCCAGAAAGCATGTCCGGGGAGAGCGGTATGGCAGGGCGGTCTGGTGCGGATGTGGTCGTATCGTAGGGCGCTTCCGGGGTCTGGGCTTCTGGCGCGTGGGGCATGGAAGCCTGCCCGAAATCCATGTTCCGAATATCCTCGGGAAGCATATCCGGTGATAGGAGTGTTGCCATGTCATTCCTTCCTTTCTGCCGCTACCTGCGGCCTTTCTTCGTGGGTTTTCTCGGTGTGAAAATGGGTTCTACCGACCCGTCCTTTTGAAGAACGACTTTGCAGTCAAAGGTCTTCCCGGCCTTGGACTTGCAGCCCCTTAGCGAGACCGCCTTCCCGTCAAGAAGGGATGCGGCCTGCTTCTCGGTGAACTTCTTGGTGCAGAAGCCGAACAGCTTGAACCCGCAGCCCGCGACCTCCTTCCAAGTGCCGTCCTCCTGCTTCTCGTTCTTGATGGAGGAGCAGGCGTAGATGGAGCCGGTCTTTACAACGTCCTTGCCGCACCTCGGACACTTGCCCACTACGGTCTTTCCGGCACCTGCGATGGATGCGCCCACGTAGGCGGTCTCGCGGTGGTGATTGAAGACCTCGATGACGGAATCTTGCAGGGCGTTCACGTCCGCCTTACCGTCTGCGATATCCTGTTGGATGAGCCACCATCTTGCGGTCACGTCTGCACCGCGAATCTCCGGCGGGAGGAGTGCGTAGAACGCCTTGGCCTTATCGGTTGCTCGAACCTTTCCCTTTCGTTCCTCAAGGTAGCCACGGGTTTTCAGACCCTCGATGATGGAGGAGCGGGTGGCCGTCGTTCCGATACCGCCGTGTTCGCCCTTCTTGCCGTCATCCTTACGCTTAAGGATTTCCCGGATTTCCGGGTCTTTGACGTACTTCGCGATGGATGCCATGTCTGTGATGAGGGTGCCCTCCGTATAGGGTGCGGGCGGGGTGGTCTCCCCTTCCGTGATTGAGCAGGAGATACCGGCAAGGGTGTGGCTTCCTGCGGGAACCCATGGGTTCCCCGTATCGGAATCCTCTCTGACACGGCTGTTCGAGACGTTCGGGAAGACAGCCGTGAACCCCGCGTCCGAAAGGCGCTTCGCTGTGAGCTTAAGCGTTCCGCCGTCCACGCTTACCGTGCTCTCGCTCACGTCGTACACGGCGGGAGGAAGAAATTGCACCGCATAGCGCTCACAGATGGCGGTGTAGACCTTGGCTTCGTCCGGTTCCATCGCGGACACGGGCGCATCCGCTTCCTGCGGGATGATGCCGTGGTGGGCGGTCACGTTCCCATCGTTGAACGCCTTGGAGTGGAGCCGGTAATCCAAAGACCAGCGCACGCCGAGGTTCTTCATCGCCTGCGCAAGGACTGCCGGTGCCTGCTCTCGGTGCTCTTCCTTGAGGTATTGGGAATCGGAGCGGTTGTAGGTGATGGCTTTGTACTTATCACGCAAATCCTGCGTGATTTGCTGAGTCTCGGCGGCAGTGAAGCCGAAGCGCTCGCTCATGTCGGAAAGCAGCACGGTCAAATTGTAGGGAAGCGGCGGGTTCTCCTGCTTTTTCGATACGGTCGTTTCAAAGTGCAGGTCGCGTCCGTCGAGCTTTTCCTTAAGGGCTTCCAGCGTATGCCGCTCGAACAGATGCTTCTCACCGGCAAGCAGCTCCTTTCCCGGCAGATACTTGAAGGTGAGTTTACCGGCATCCGAATCACCGCTTGCAAACAGCTCGTAGAACTTTCGGGTGACGTGGTGGGCGATGGCTTCGTCGCGTTTCACCACAAGCCCCAGCGTCGGGGTCTGCACGCGTCCGACGGTGAACAGGCCGTCGAGACGCTTGGTGGCGAGTCTCGTCTCGTTCACGCCGAAGCACATATCCGCCATCTGTCGGGCATAGGCGGCGTTCCCGGCACCCCGGCAGGAATCGTTGGGCACGAGCTTGTCGAATGCCTTCACGATGTTCTTCTCGATGTTGTCGTTCACGTAGACGCGCTCGACCTTACCGGTATAGCCGAGGTAATCCAAAAGCTCGTCCACGATAAGCTGCCCCTCATCGTCCGGGTCACCGGCGGCGATGACGGAATCGCAAGTTTCGAGGAGTCCCGCAATCTGGTCTATGAGGGGCTTCTTGCTCTCTCCGGTCTTCTTATCGACCGCCGGTTCCTTCGGCCAGTCGTGAACCTCGATAGGAAGTACATCAAGGCTCCAAGGCATTCCCCATTTTGGGTCGATGGTATCCGGTTCCACCAGTTCCAAAAGGTGCCCGGCGCAGGCACAGACCGTGTAGCCGTTTCCCGAGATGGGAAGGCGGGCACTTTCGGACACCTCTTTTCCCGTGATGGCGCGGGCGATATCGCGGGCGAGCATCGGCTTCTCCGCGATGACTAATTTGCTCATATGGCTTTCTCCTTTCTGCTTCATTCAAGGGGCGAAGGTTAATATTCCCTATCCAGCCGGTAATCGTTAACGGCCTGCGTATCTATCCAAGGCACTTCGGGCGTTGCAGAATCCTGTCAATATCGAGACCGGAGCAGTTTCCCGCAAGCGGAAGACCGGATAGGTCTTCGAGCGCTTCGATTTTCTTTCCGCTTACGAACACGAAGGCATCCATATCCCGTAACAGGGCGAAGTAACGGATGAAGTTTTGCCTGCTGTAGACGCTTAAGACCATATTCGTCTCCACTTCGCGCCCTCCGTAGTTTCCCGTGCCGTCCGGCTTGATGCCCGCGATGAGTGGAGTGTCGTAGGCATCGGTCGCGAGAAGAATGGCAAGCAAAACATCGTCCCTGTTCGGGCTGTTGGCGAGAACCACCGGGGAAGCAAGAAGCTCGGGAAAGCGCTTTACCTGTGCGATGGAGAAGCCGTGCCGGTGGGGGTTGTAATCGGATTTCGGCGTGAGAGCCTGAAAGAGATGCTTCTGCGTGTAGAGCATGGGGCGTTGCTCGAACCCGGTCTTCAAGAATATCTCCGGCGTGTCGCAGACTTTCAGGGCATCGTAGGGGTTGTATGCGCCGCAGGCGGCAAGGTCAACTTCGTGCCCGAACCGCAGGTACTCGCTGCATCTATTCGCATGGGCTTCTTGTGCGCTTGCGCTTCCGTTCCCATCCTTAAGGCGGGCGATGCCGCACGTGTCAAGATAAGTCAGGCGTTCATCATCTGGCATTGCCACGGAGTTCTCATATTCGCAGATGGTAGCGATAATCTCGAAGTCTTTTTCTCCTTTCGTCATTCGCACCTCCCGTTCTTTCTCGCGTTTATGGAGATGCCGCTCCCATACGGGATGCGGCATCATGTCTTTCTGTTTTTTGTCACTTCGTGTTCTATCCGATGTTCTGGTTATCCTTTCCGGGCGCATCCCTTGCAGGCGCATCCGCCGCGAGCGCGTTCCTGCCGAACAGGGAACCTATCTCCTTGAAATTATCAGTCATCTATTTCACCTCCTTGTCCGGGTCAACTTCCGGTTCATCCTTGGTCTCCGTCTGGGTGTCGATTTCCTTCCGTGCAGAAGCCATTTCATGTGCTTCCTCGCCGCATCCATATTCCTCATCGCCAAGGGTGCAATCATCGAAGAAGTCCTTTGGCAAGTTCGCACCCATGACCATGTTCATCATGTTCAAGGCGGAGTCGGAGTTGGGGCACTGTATCCATGGGTAATCGTCCTTCTGTACGCGCCCGCGCAGTAAAAGCTCGCCGAGGGCTTGCTGCCATGGGGTGATATCGACTCCCCTGTTGTACAGCCGGAAATCGGTTATGGTCTTGCTGCCAAAGCAGGAAATCATGTCCGCGATATCGGAAAGCGGCACCTCGTCAAGGTCGATGGACTCGCAGGCCACCTTCCAAGCGCCGGTGGCATGTCCGGTCTCCGGGTCGCGGACTGGAAATGCGGTAGCCAGACTGACGATGGCACCAAAAAGTCCGTTGGTTTTTTCCTCTTTGAGAAAGCGAAGTTGTCTTGAATCTCCGTAAAGTTGTTGTCGAGATATTCATCTTCCAAACGGCTCCAATCGCCGAACCATTTGGGATTCGATATGTTGTTAAACATCTATTCCATCTCCTTGTTCTGATTGATTTTCGGGGTGCCATCAAGTCCCGCCCGCTCCGCAAGCGCTTCCTTGCCGGATGCCATGTCACGGGATTCGGACTTGACACCGGTTTCGGTAACTTGTGTCTTCTCGGGTTCTGCATGTGCCAGCAGATGCTCCTTCATGGATTCCAGAGCCGGAAACGGGGTGCCGTCCTTAGCTTCCGCGAGCAGATAGCGCATCTGCTGGGAGGTAAGGGCTGGGGTGTGCATAAGGATTGTGGAGACCTTTGCCATAGTGGCATCGGAAAACTCTGCCGCCGTTGCATCGAAGACGGCCATGAGCTGTTGCGCGTTCATCCCTGCGCACGCCTGCATGGTCATCATGAGAAGCGGCGCGTTATATCCGCACCGGTTCACGGCATAGGCACAGGCGCTCATCTGCTCTACGGAGAGGGAAGCCGGGAACAGCCCTGCAAAGTCCGCATCGCTCAGGTCTGCAACCGGGGTCTGCCCGCGCATGGCGGCAAGAAGCGCGATTTGCTGCTCCGGTCTGTAGTCCGGGTTCATGATACGCGCCACCTGCGCTTCGGTCAGCGATTGCTCACCGGTATAGGGGTCATAACATGCGTTTTCCATGGCGGCGGCGATGACCTCCATGCTCTCAGGGGTAAACGCGGGCTTCGCGATGGCGCGGACGGTCTCATAGGGGATATGGCCTTGCAGAAGGATGTTGTTGATGGTAAGCAACTGGGAGCGGGAGAGACATTCCACAGGCAAGTCGCTCCCGCCGTGTGCCACGACCAGATAGGCGGCTTCCATGCGCCGTGCGTCCATCTGCGGGTCTAGGAAGCGTGTGAAGTCTCCGCCCCTGATGGCGATTTTCGCGATGGCCGTCATCTGGGCTGCGGTGTACTTGGGGGTCGCGAGTGCATCCAGCACGTCTTCTCCCACCGCCGGGTTCAGCGCGGCGGCGATGATGGCATTGGCCTGAAAGCCATTATATTCGTGCTCGGTCAGGCGCATCGCATCGGCTTCGGTTAAGCCACGGTCGATGGCCTGTTCGTACTGAACGAGCTGCTTGTCGGTAACGGCTTCCGGGTCGAATGTTTTTCCAACCGGTGCCATAGGCATTCCTCCTTTCTCAGGAAGCAGTTCCGCTACAGGGACGTATCCGCCTGTTCCGAGCGCGTCGGGGCATCCTTCGTCCCCGATTGGTCATCGAGCGCGGTGGATGCGGCCTTCGCATCGTGGGCTTCGGATGCGAGAGATGCGTCAGGTTCTTCCTGCTCGGCAGATACAGGCTTCTCGGCTGCACGCATGGCTTCGGCAGGGGAAGCGCCATCCATCAGCGCGAGGTCTACCGAACGCAGCTGCGCAAGGTCAAGCTCCGTCACGGGGAGGTCTTTGCCGCCGTGGAACAGCACGGAAACAGCCGCCTTAAGTGTCTGCTCGTCCATATTGCGAAAATCGAGGGGGTTCTTGCCGACAGAAGCGATATCCAGAAGACCGCGCATCTTACCGGACGAAAGAGTCTTGTCGGCTATCGTCTCAAGCGTCTCTGACGAGACGTGCGGGTTACGGGCGGCTTCCATGAGGATATCCGCCTGCCTGTGAGAGAAATCATGTTTAGCAATCTGCGTAGCGATGGGAAGCGGCACATGGCTCTCCATCGCTTCCGCGTAACGGGGGTAGTCTACGTTTTCAGGCACCGTCGCAACGCCCTCCGGCACCGCTTCATAGGAGACGATATTTCCGTCGATGCAATAGCCGAGGTCGATGGAAAGATAGCTGTCAGCTTCCTTGGTCTCTGGGGAAAGCTCGCTCTCCTTAACGAGTCCCATGATGCGGTACACGTCCTCGGGGGTCGCACCGGAATCGAGAAGTTCGTGAAGGGTGTTCTCGATAGCACCGGACACATCCTCCATCTCCGGGTCGGACGTGCGCTCACCGAACGCGAAGCAGGGACGGGCGAAGTTGGTGTTCAGGGTATCGACGGTATAGACCCTGAGTGCATACTCCCCCGGAGCGTACCAGTAGTCCTCATCGTTGGAGTAGGTGAGCAGGAGGGAGAGGTCAACGGGAATCTGCTCTCGCCCAATCCAGAAGTCGTTATCTGGCATGGCAATCATCCTTTCTGTGTTTCTAGTTGTGCGGTTTACTGGTTTTCTGTGGTTCTATCTAACGGGAGAGGTCGGGCTTTGCGACCAGATGCTCGCGGGAAGGTGCGGCAGATGCGCCTGCAAGCTGTTTGGAAGCGGCCATCATGTCCTTGGCTTCCCCGGAGAGGGAGATACCGCCACCGCCCTTTCCTCCGATGCCCGCACCCTTTGTCACGACGGCCTGAACGACCTCTTTTGCGGCCTGCTTGGCGGTATTCACAAGGCCGCTTCCCGTGCTGTCACCGAAATCTTCTGCCATGTTCATTTCTCCTTTCTTGCCAAAACGCCTAAAAAAGGTCGTTTTCGTTGCTGTCTCTCGACTCATTCAGTTTCCGAATCATATCGAGGGCGGCTTTCCTGTTCTCCGGGAGAGCGAAGCGCGAGAGGGCGGCTTCTTTCGCTTCCCCCGAAAGGGAATAGCCGCCATCGTCCGCACCGGGCAGGATGCCGATGCTTGGCTCCCAATAATAATTTATTAAGGGGAAGGGGCGCACCGGTTTCGGCACGCCCCTTCGGTGAGCGGTAGCGGGTTTTCGGTAAGCGTCTATGCGCCGAGGATTTCCTTTGCCCAAGAGCCGGACTTTACAAGCCCCATCATGGTCGTGATGAGAACGGCGATAGTCTTGATGATGACACCGAACGAGTCGAATGTTTCTACGCCCTGTGCGAGACCAAGCATCTCAGCCTTTCCAAGTCCGCCGGAAACCGCGAGGGCGGTCACAAGATGCGGGTAGAGGTAGAGGATGAGAACCATGACCACGCCAGCGAGGGCTGCTGCCGCAAAGTTCTTGAGGTAACCGATTCCGATTTGCTTCGTCTCCTCGAAGCCGAGAAGGGAAATGGGAATCGGAGAGAAGGCGGCATAGACATAGAGCTGAACGGAACGCCCGAGGGCAACGACCATCGAGACCGCATAGAAAACGAGTCCGACCACCCATGAAATGAGTCCGAAAATCAAAAGGAGGAAGCATCCGCCGAACGTAGCGTCGGCTGCATCATCCTTGGTCATCTCGATTCCGGGTTCATACCAGTTTTTCGATTGCAGCTTGTCCGACACGTTACCAACGAGGTCGTTGAAGATGCCGTAGATGGCAGAAACAAGGTCGAGGGCGTTGTCGATGAAGTAGCTGAGGATGCAGTAGGTCACCACGAGGAACACGATATCCTTCACGGCAGGAAGGGTGCTCGTCGCGTCGATGCGCTGGCTAATCTTGATGAGCTGCATCAGCATGAAGAGACCCAGGATGGCATGGGCAACGGGGATGACCCCGGCCTGATAAAAGTCCTTTATCACGCCATACGGCTCGGTTGTTCCGAAAAGCTCGTTGAACGGCCCGGAAATGAACCTCGCATCAAGCGTCTGGTTGATGACACCGAAATAGGTGTTGAAGAGCGTGGCAGCGATTTGGAGAAGCCACGTTTTAATCATGTTGGGGATATCAAGGAAGTCCCCGATGACACCCGCGTAGGCCGGATGGGGAATGAGGAGCACGAGTGCGCAGGCGGCGAAGAGCGCGAACGTGCCCATAAGACAAACCTTTCTCCTGCGCAGGGGAACCGTCATCGTCTCCTCCCGCTGTGTGGCTTGTAAAGTCAGTTGTTCATTCATAGAGATTCCTTTCTGCCTGCATGGCGATGCTGCCCTAGCCCTCGAAGGAGAACTCGCCCGTGGACTGCTCGTAAACGCAGGTGACGGAAACAGAGTTTGTGTCGTTGAGCTTGAAGTCCGTGGTGATGACCCCGTTCTCATAATCGAGGTTCACGACCTTTTGCCATGTAGCTTCGGTGACAGAAGGGTAATGGACGGCGCACCACTTGGAGAGGGCGGTGGTGACGACCTTCTCATCCCCGCCGAAGAGTTTCGTGACCTCGCTGTTCATGCCCTTCACGGTAATGTTTGCGACCGCTTCGGCACGCTCGTATGCGGTGTTTTTCTGAGCGAACATCGTAGAGCTTGTAAGGGTGGAGATGGTGTTCTCACCGGGGGTCTTGGAATCGGAGTTCACCGCAGCACCACTGCCATCCGTGTAGGTCACGATATGGGTGCCGGTATCGGTCTCGAAGACGATGGTATAGAGATAGCCGCCGTACCCATCGGAGGTCTTTTCCACGCGGGAGATGGCGTAACTATGGACGGTCGGAGTTCCGTTCACCGTTTCCACGTAGGAGTCATCGGCAAACTTGAGGGTATAGCGCCCCTCGCTTACCGACCAGACGGAAGAGGAGAGGGTGTCGATGAGTTCCTTGGTATCGGTATCGTATCCCTTGATGATTTCCTTCTGGGCATCGGTAAGCTCCACCTTCCCGGTTTCCTCCTTCGTCTTCTTCTCAGCGGCTGTGGTAGTGTCCGTGTTATTTTCTGCGTTCTGCTCCTTTGCGGTTTCCGCGCGGTGATGCGACACGTTGATGGCGCTCATGGCAGAGCCGCAGGTGAACATCAGGAGCAGGCACAGGGCGATGACGGAAAACTTCTTGTGTTCCGCCATCCATGCTTTCAGTTTCTTCATAGCAGGTATCCTTTCTGGTTTCCTAGCGCCAGTCCCATGGATAGCCGCAGACAACCCATCCTCTTCCGTTTTGGGAAACCCAATCGGACAGGGAGATGGTGCGCAGACCGGAGTAAATGCTATCCATGACCTTGCCGTCACCGATATAGATGCCGACGTGCCCGTAAGCGTTACCGGCGGCGGTATTGGAGCCGTATTGGGCGGAGATGAGCATTCCTACCTTTATCTGGGAGAGGTCGGTGGTGGCGCGTTTCTGGCTGTAATTGGCACCGTATCCCTGATTGCCGAGCTGCGTATTGCCGTTGCCGCCGACGGGATGACCGGCTCTTGCATAGACCCTTGTTGTCCATGTGGCGCAAAGGTCGGCTCCCGGCCACGGAGTCTGCGAGCAGGCGTTCACGATATCCTTCTGCCACTGGTCGGCGCTCTGGTAGTCCTGCCCGCCACCGGGAATGAGGGTGGTGCCGGAGTATTGGTTCTTGAACTCCTCTGCGGTCATGGAGTCGAGCTGCGCAACGAGCGGATAGGCTTGGCAGATGGAACGGTACTGGGCGATATAGCTGTCCTGCGACGCGGTGTAGTACCCACCCTCGCCGAGGGCACGCAAAAAGAGTTCGGAGTTGTTGGTGTCGATGGCCTTCTGGTAGTTAGGGACACGGGTGTAGTTGGATTGTTTATACAGATGCTCGCACCGGTATTTCATGTACGAATCATCGTCTTTGAAGACGGCGAAATCCGCGTAGGTCTTGTAGGCAGAGCCGGAAGCACTGTGTTCGGTGGTGAGCATTTTAACGGAACCCGTGATGAGTCCGCCGTAGTCATAACCGGCATATTTCACGCCGCCGTAGTTGTGGTACAGCCGCCCGAGGTCGGAACCGGAGTCCGAGGTGCCGTTCTCAATCATCATCTGGCCGAGGAGTGCCGAAGCGGGATATCCGTACTGCTCGTGGGCGTTCAGGCACGCGAGCACGAGGTCGTAGGTGACCCATGCAGGCATCCCGTCAAGGGATGCGCTCTTTTGCTCCTCATCGGCGGCACCTCCACCGACAACGGAAATCAGGCCGAAGGCCAAGATGAAGGCAATGATGAGTGGAAAGAATTGGGGGATGGCACCGGCAAGTGATGAAAGCATTCCCTTGATGCCACCGGAAAGAACCGTGAGCGCCTTTTTCTTTCCCGCTTGCGCCGCAGCATTCTCGTAGACGTTCCTATGGAAGTATTTGGAGAACTGCATTCGCTTCTGGGCAGCTTTTTTATCCAGTTTCTCGGTGCGGTATTTCTTTTCCGAGAGGGCACCGAGAGAGTCTTTCTTTTCAAGTGCATCCTTACCGGAACGAAGGTGCTTTCTCGCCTTTCCGGCAAGTTTCGCGCCGGTGTGCGTGGTTGCGACCAAATCGTCCGTGCCTTCCAGCTCGGAGTCTTTGAGAGCGTTGTGGGCAGCTTTTGCGGCTACACCCTTTGCACCACGTTTCAGGCTCTTATTCAGATTGTGGCGAGACTGCACCTTTTTCGTGAGGGCATTTTTTCCGGTTAGCTGGCTACGGGATTTTCCGTCAAGGGCATCGGCGGCGGAAGTCTTCTTACGTTTCCTTGCGATGGCATCGAGGGCGGTACTTCCCGCGCCGTGCGTGCCCTTCTTGCCGACGGAATAGAGGTCACCCTTTAAGGCTTTGGCGCTCTTATCTGCCTTTTCCACCAGACCGGTATTGACGGCATCCGTCTTTTCGGTCTTGAGGAGATTACTCATGGCTTTCTCACGGTCGTTTCCGCCGGTCGTGAAATCCGAAGCCTTCATCTGACGTTCACCGTCCTTTCCGGGGTCTTCTTACTGGGTTGCTAGATAACGGGTTTTGCATCTTTCTTGTCCCCAAGCCCCGTCTTCTTCGTCTCATTGGGGTTCGTGGAGAACAGGTCATAGAGAACGTTGCCGGACGGGAACTTGCCGCGAATCGGCACGCGGGCGTTACCTGCGATGAGCAGGCCGTCACCCGGCTCTGCGGACTCGTCGATGCATTCCTCCTCCTGCTCGGACAGGTTCAGAAGTTCCGCCCACTTCATACGGTCAAGCGGGGACTGCTTGAGAAGCATGAGGAAGTCCGCGTTGAGGACGATATTTCGCGCCGCTTCGTTGGCGAGCATCGCCGTGGCGTTCTGACTGATACCCGTCAGCAAAAGTCCGAATTTTCGACCCTCATTCGAGAAGCGGGAGAAGTAGTTAAGTACCGTCGGGTACGCGAACATACTCTGCATCTCCTCGACGTAGAGCCATGTGCGGACGTTTCGCTTTGCATTGAAGTACATGCGGTTGCGGACGGCTTCGCAGACATTGATGAGGGCGAAGACCAGCATGGAATCCGGCAGGTCTTTCAGGTTGAAGTCCACGATGCGGGTGTTGAAATCGACGTTGCTCTGATGGTTGAAGAAGTTCATGGAACCCTTCACGAATCGCTCGTAACGGAGTGCGATGACCTGTGCCTGCTCCTCCGGCTGCTCGTTCGCGGCATCGTAGAAGTCCTGTAAGGTCGGCGGAAGATTGTCTCCGCGCTCTGCGGCCTTCTGGAAGGCAAGCTCGGTGCAGCGCTGAACGAGCGACTGGTCAACCTCAGAGAAGTTCGACCCGGCTTCGGCAGCGGAAGCGCCCGCCTGAGCTAACATCGCGTCCACCTTGAACGCAATCTGCTCGTTTCTCGTCATGTGTTCCACGGATACCGTATCGAAGGGGTTCAGATGGGTTCCGGTACCCACGCCGAAGTGGTAGGTGCTACCGCCGTAGCGTTCGGCGATAGCGGTGTACTCGCCTGCACGGTCGATGACGTAAATCTCGTCCGTCGGATTGGAGAAGATGGTGCCCGTCATCTCGGTCTTGGTAAACATACCCTTACCGGAGCCGGTCTTGCCGCAGACGAAGCCCATCGGCGAGGTGAGCTTCTTGCGGTTGCAGACCACGAGGTTGCGGCTGTGCTTGTTCTGGCCGTAGAAGTTGCCGCCCGCATCGTCAAGCTCCTGCGTGGCAAACGGAACGAGGATGGAAATCTGCGCCGTGGTGAACATGCGGGAGATTTCCACGTGGTTATGGCCGAGCGGGAGGATGGAATTAAGTCCCTGACGCTGGCGATAGTCATAGGTGTCAAGCTCGATGGAGTTCTGACGTGCCGTGGAGATGATGCGAAGTACCTGCGTATCCAGCGCTTCCTTGCTCTCCGCGTAAGTGTAGACAAGCCCCGTGAAGACATAGAGACGCTGGTTCTTGTTCTGCAAGTGGTCGAGCACGTCCTCCGTCTCCTCCTTGGAGTATTTCAGCTCCTGCGGGAGGATGGAGAAGTCATAGCCTTTGTTCACTGCCGAGCGCTGTTCCTCGATGATTTCCTTGTCAATCCATGCGGAACGGGTGCGCACGTAATTGATAGCCTTGGATTTATCCATGGGCTGCACGTACCACGTGATAGCCATGGGGATAGGAAGGTCTGCCATGTCGGCAAGTGCGCGGTCGGAAAGTTCCGAGCCGAACTTCTTCATCACGAGTACCTGTGCGTAGACCCCGTTATCGAGTTTTACGCAGTCGTTATAGTGGCCGTCCGGGCGGAAATCAATCTGCGTCGGTGCGATGCAGTCCTTTGTAGTCTGTAAGCGCTTGGCGGAAATATCGCGCTGGTAATCGAACAGGAACGGCTTATAGGGGTTTAAGAGTGAATGGATGACAGAAAGGCGCTGGGTGCCGTTCATAAGGTGTGCCTTGCTGCCGATGGAGTTTAGGATGCGGGAGGATTCGACCTCGATACGGGAGAGCTGACGCGCTGCATCTTCTGCGGTGTCTGCCGTCACGGAATAGGTGAGGTAGCGGTTCCTGCGGATGTTGCTGACCCCCTCCTTCACCTTATCGTTCAGGATGTTGTTGAACACCTGCGCGTCGTTCCTTGCAGCATCGTTTGCCTGACGCTCCGGGTCGAAGAACTTGCGGTGGCCGACCTCTTCCTTGAGGAGCGGCGTGTTGATGACGCTCATCTGCACGAGCGTATCCGCACCGAACTGGTCGTAAAGGCGGGTGATGGCGGAGAACATGGCTTTCTGCTGCTCATCGCGCACCGAGTGGTAACTGGTGTCATCGAAGGCGATGGAAGAGGAAAACATCCCCTCCTCCACCTCACAGATGCCGTCCTGATACATCTTGTTGTAGCCGATGTAGTTCACCACGTCTTTCGCGGAGTCGCGCTTCTTTCTGGCATCGGCCATCTTATCGGACAGCTCCTTGTCCCTGTCCTTTAACTGGGACTTGATGGAGCTGTAGGTCTTTTTCGCTTCCTTCTCGGCCTTTTTCGCTTCCTTTTTCCTGCGCTTCATCTCGCGCTTGGCATGCTTCTTCTCCTTTCGGGTCAGCTTTCCGGCACCCTGCGTGACGTGCGTGACCTGAGAGATGGCATCCATGTCGATAGCGCCGGTATCGGAGCGCAGGGGCGCGGTGTTCCCGAACCCGTCACCGGATGCGTGGACGAACGCGTCCACGTCAAATGCGGCGTTAAGAGATGACCCGTCCTGCCCTTGGGGAGTAGGATTCGATGCCGCGAAGGTTTCCCTGCTTTCGGTAGTGTTTTCCATAGATAGTTCCTTTCTGCTTGCTGTTTTCCGACTCAGAGAGAAGTCCCGCAAGACGCATGGACGGCTTGTAGAAGATGCGGTCGTTCGTGAAGTTTGCCTTAAGCCAAAGCGGCGCAAACTGCTCGAAGGGCATCCCGCAGGGCTTCACGAAGCCCACGCACCAAAACGGCAACGAGACGGCATAGATAAAATAGGTACAATCGCTGACGTTCAGCCCCAAAACGAAGTAGATGTAAAGCCCGGCAAGTACCGAGACAGAAAGCGCACCCGTGATGGATACCAGGGTGCGCATGGTCATCTTACCTACGATTTTGGGCTGATACTCGGCGATATCCTTGTGTACTGCTACAGAGAGCATGTTAGATATCGCTCCTTTCTAACCCGCGAGGGAACCCCAGTTGATACCGGTCTTGAAGTACACGGCAGCACCCACGACGATGGCACCGCCGATAATCATGGCGAGGGCACCGGAGAGCTGACCGCCGCCGCCCTGCATACCGTCCTTGATGGTAAGACCAAGGTTCACAAGGCCGAAGACGATGAGGATGCCGCCGAGGGCGGTCACACCATCAGAGAGAAGGTTTTTCACGTTTTCCAGCATGGTTGATTCCTTTCTTGTTTACTTGTTTTCTAGTAACCGTACAGATGGGCAAAGGCGATACAGGTAAGTCCCGCGACGATGATTGCAACGGCTTTCCGTATCTCCCCGCCCCCGCCGCGAAGAAGTCCCGCGAGGGTCATCCCAAGATAGATGATTCCCACGACGGTGAATGCGCCCGCAGCGGTTCCTATCGCCGGGGCGGCGAGTTTGACGAGTGTTTCCAAGTTCCTTCCTCCATTCGTCCCCTTTCTGCCTTTTTCGCGTGGCATTTCTCTTAATTATAAGTGGCTACCGGTTCAGCAATATGCCCAGAAGCCCCTTCCTTGATTTTTTCCATGCCGCCCATTTCCATGCCGTGAACTCCGCACCCATATCCTCATCGGGGGTGTACGGCTCGCAGCCGTTTTTCAGATACCGCTCGAAATCGAAGGAGTTCTTATGCAAACGCTTCCAGTTGCGCTTATCCACGATATAGCGGTATCGCTTATGGGCGTGGGGGTCATACTTATCATCCATGAGCGGGTTGGTACCGGCGATGAGCAGGATTGCCTTTAGGCGGCTCATCTTGCCGATTTCTGCTGCGTCGATAAGGTCACGACCCTGAATCTGCAAGTTCTTACTGGCGCTTGAGGACTGCCCCGTGGACTCGTTGTAAGTCATCTGATGGATGGTCTGCTTGCCAATCATCTCCGCAATCTCCTTGTTGGTGGAGTTGGACTTGCCACCGAGGAAGAGCGTCGAGTCGCAGCAGTCGATGATGGTCTGCGCCTTCTTATCGTATTTGCTTTCCAGCTGGCTCATGGATTGCAGGATGATGGTGATGCCGATGTTACGGGAACGGGTGACCGCGATGGTCTCCTCAATCTGCGGGATAGTGCCGATGTTGGCGAACTCATCGAAGATGAAATGCACCGGGGTCGGGAGTTTCCCGCCATAATCCGAAAGGGCTTTTCGGCACAGCTGGTCGATGGTCTGCCACATGAGGATGGCGAACAGGAAGCTGAGGGTCTTGTCGGTATCGGAGAGGATGCCGAAAATCGCCACCTTCGCATCCGGGTCACCAAGGGTGTCAATCTCCATCTCGTCATAGGTCAAAAGCTCGCGCACGCCGTCCGTCGCGATGGGCGCAAGGCGCACGTTGCAGGAAATGAGGATGGATTTTAAGGTCTTTCCTGCGGCCACCTTGAAGTTTTTGTAGTTCATCAGGGCGAAGTCCTCGTCGGCGGAAAGTCCCCCGCAGTCGGCGGGCTTCACACCGTCGGAGTTGCGCTTGAACTTACTGGGCACCCAAGACCAGCCGTTATCTGCCTGCTTGGTGCCAAAGCTCCTTGAGAGACCGGCATTTCCCGCAGCGTCAGGAGAAGAGCCGTCGTTTTGCTTGTACTTCTTGCCCTCCTCGATTTGGAGGAACATGAGGTCAAGAGCGGACTTGAAGTTCTCATCGTTCTCTCGTGCTTCCGCAAGGGAGAGGAGCGTGAGAAGCGAGGACATGTTGTAGTCCTTCGCCGGGAACCAGTCACGCAGCAAGGCGATAAGCGCCGTGTAGAGCATCTTCTCCGCGTTCTCCCAGAACGGGTCACCGCTCGATTTCCCCTCGGGGTTCGTGTTCATAATGAAGCAGTTCACGAAGGAGAGAATATCGGTATCCGTCTTCACGTACTTTAACGGGTTGTAGTGCATGGACTCATCAAGGTTGATGGTATTGAAGCTCTTGAGCTTATAGCCGTTGTCCGTGAACAGGTATCCGGCATCCTTAAGAAGGGTGCCCTTCGGGTCGGTGACAAAGTAGCTGGTGTTGAGCTGGCAGATGTTCGGGGTCACGTAGTTAAAGGTCTTACCGGAACCGGAGCCGCCGACCACGAGGACGTTTAGGTTGCGGTCATATTCCGGGTCGAACTTGGGACGGTGCAGGGCAAGGCCGAAGTTCTTGGTGAAGAGAAGATTGTTGTCTTCGGTCTGCAAGTCCTTGAACTTCTTTCCTTCCTTCAAAGTGCCCCACCTTGCGCTTCCTGACTCCTCACCGGAACGGTAGTTTCCAATGAACGCCACGTAGCGAAGCCAAATCATCCAGATAATGAGAAAGCAAGCCCCGCCAAACAGCAGGGAGTTACTGGTCATATCGAGGGTGAAGGGCGCATCCCCTATGGTCTCCCACATGGAAAGAAATGCATCGCTCAAATGGTCGAAAATCTGCCCCGGATAGGTGACGAGGGTTTCGGCATAGCGGTCACCGAGATAGAAGAAGACCGTGGCGATGAAGAGGGTACCGAGTGCCGAGGTGGCGATTTTTTTGTTGATTTCCGGGTTCGCGCTATTTGCCATATGCATCCTCCTTTTCCACTTCTTCCAGCACAAGCAGGAGCGTGGTCACAATACTCGTGCGCGTCTCCCGCGTGGCCGCGTGACGGAATCCTTCATAGCAGGTGAGCGAAAAGTCCTCGGACACATCAATACCGTTGGAATCGCGCGGAGTGAGACCGTCGCACCGGGAAAGGGCGGAAGGCTCCCAGAGGGTCGTGATGCCATCTTCCGATTTCACGCGCTTGCACCCGGACTTCATTTCATAGAAAAGGTTGTCGAGGGTGGTATGGGTTTCGTTGTCCTTTGGCAGGGCGGCATCAAGAAGGGAGATGAGGTTCCCGATGGTACGCTGGGAAGGCTCGCACCAGTCCCTTAAATATCCAAGGGCTGCCATCAGAAGAAGTTTTTCCGTCTTCTTAAAGAAGTCCCCATCTGAATCGGAAAGGTTCACGATGGATTCTGCGATGGTCTCGATATCGCTGTCCGACTCCATGGTAAGAAGCGGGGAGCATTTCAGCCTGTCCGGCAATTTGTCTTTGAGAGTCATGGTCTATCTCCTTACAATGCGTCTTCGCCGTTAATGGGTATAAAGGGCAGGCTCGAACCATGCTCCCGCGTGGTTTCCTGCGCCTTTGTCTCCGTATCCATCTGGTTCTTGGCAGCGGTCATATCGCGTGCTTCCCCCGTGAGGGAATAGGACTCGGAATCATATCGCTGCTCCTCGCGAATGTCGGAAGGACGAATCTCGCTTCCGGTCTGCTCTACATCCATGACGGCGGTGCGGGAATCGGTATCTGCACCATCGTGGCTCTCAATGCCGGAGTTCGGGTCGGGCGTGCGTCCGTCGTTATCCATGGAACCGTCGGATGCAACCGGCTCTAGCATCTGTTGTTCGTCACGCGTCTGCTCCTGCGTCAGACGCGCATTCTGCATGGCAAGGTCTCCATCCGGGAGGGTGCCAGCTTCCTTCGGGGTATTCTGCTCGAACCAGTTGTGGGTTACATCGAGGTCGTACCGGTTCTTTAACGTCTCCGCAGAGACCGGCCAGTCGCGACCGCGCTCATACGCCGGTACCGAACCGTCCTTATTCAGACTTGCAGGCTCGTAGGCCATGACCTCGCCCTTGCTGGTTTCGGTCACGCCGAAGCCCTGCGCGTTCATCTTGCGCTCGAAGTCGGAAAAGTCCGTGCAGTCTTCCCTTGCCTTTTGGGCAGCGTTTCGGATGTTCAGGGTATGGATGGCGGTGTCCTCGGCACGAAGTGCGGCAACCTTATCGCTGCGGGTAGGTGCATCCTTTCCCGGCGCGTCATAGGTCTTTTCCGGTGCATCCGTTTTCACCTGAGTTGCATGAACCTTGTAGGGGGCACCGACGGAAATTACACCGAAATCCTCATGGGTCTCACGACCAACCATCTCGGTAAGCTCTTTGTGGGAGTAACCGGAGAAGAAAATCGAATCGTCGATATTAAGGTTTTCGGTATCCTGCTCGCTAAAGAGCACATCGTAAGTCTCTTCTGGCGCATCCTTGTAACGGATGGTGACCGGAATGACCGTTACGTCCTCTGCCGGGAGGTCGGGATAGCTTGTCAGCTCCGTGAGGGAATCCATGGTCTTCTTATCCACGGGTTCCGCGTGATTCAGTGCATCGGTGATACGCTGTTCATCGAGACGCGCCATTACATCCTTAAATTGCGGGGCATACCCTGCAACGGTTTCCGCATCTTCGCGTGCGAAGGCAAGGAAACCATTTCCCTGTTTATCCGTGTAGACGGCGGCATAGGTACCATTCTCGCGGCATACCTGCGCATAGTAGGCGGCTTCCTCGGAAGTACCAAAGGGCACGACCACCTGCTCACGAGAGGATTGTTTTTCAGCCATTGCTTTTGCCTGCTCGGGAGTGTTCCCTTCTTTCTTATAATGGCGCTGCCACCAGTCGAAAGCACGTTCCCTGCCACGTCCGAACCGCAGGTAGTTCTCCACCTGTCTTGTTACGAAGTTTAGGAGGGCGTTTCCCATGTCATCGCCGAAATCCTGAGCCATGTGGCATCATCCTTTCTTTTTCAGATTTCCTGTCTTTTGAAGCGACAAGAATGCCGTCTCCTTGGGGACAGATTATAACGCAGGCTATTTTTCTATCCCTCTGCCCTATACACGAACATGCAGGTAGAAACTGCCAAATGCACGGATGCCGATGAATCAGGAAGAAACGATGCTTTTGCATAAGGAAAGATACAAGGAAACGATTAAGAACCTGACCGTGATGAGCGATATTCTCGCGCGGAACGTATTCAAAGATAAGAATGCCTGCGAGTATGTCCTTAGAATCATTCTGGAAGACAAAGAGCTGACCGTCATCGACAATGAGACGCAGATGGATTTCAGAAACATGCACGGCAGGGGTGTCGTGTTGGATTGCGTGGCAAGGGATGGAAGCGGACGCGTCTTCAACGTCGAGATACAGCAGGACGATGAGGGAGCGCACCCGAAGCGTGCCAGATACCATCTTGGGATGATGGACTCAAATGTGCTGGATACGGGAAAGAACTTCGATAAGCTCCCGGAGACCTACGTGATATTTGTCACCTTGAAGGACGCGCTTGGATGCGGACTCCCGATAGCCCATATCGACCGGATAATCCGCGAGAACGGCAAGGAGTTCGGGGACGAGGAACACTTCATCTACGTGGATTCCAGCAAGAACGATGGCGGCGAGCTTGGAAGACTGATGCACGACTTCCGTGTGAAGGAAGTGAAGGAGATGCAGGCGGGAGCCTTGGCCGACCGCGTACACGAACTGAAAGAGACCGAGAAAGGGGTGGAACATATGTGCAAGGAAATGGAAGCCCTGCGTCTGGAAGGCGTAGAGGAAGGAAGAATGGAAGAGAAAAAAGCGGTAGCATATTCTCTCGCTGACAGGAAGATGAGTGCCGAGGAGATAGCGGAAATCATCAAGGTCAACATTGAAACCGTCAAGGGATGGCTTGCAGGTAGTGTTTCTACTGCAAGATAGATAACCACTTAGACGGCTTTACGGTTTTATGGCTCTGCGGGTTATTAGCTCGCAGGGTCTTTTGCTAAAGAAATATGAAACGCAGCCCTGTTGCTTAAGGGATGATTTGCAAAAAGTAGAAATCCACGTCCGACAGATTTGCGGGACATGGATTTCTTATTGGCTAATGCCGACACATTCGAGTATCCAATTCTCCAACGAGAAGGTTGGGGCGGTTAGACAATTCTATTGACTTTAAGCTGCTAACATTCTGCTAACTGATGCCATTCCACAAGTGGATACGGAGCACCGGCTAAGGCAGAAAGAAGCATTCGCTTAATTCATAGAATGCCCGTAGTTACAGCGTCAAGCGGTCATCTGGTATCAGAGGATACCAAGTGCTACCGAATTGCAGGGAGAACTCCTAAGCGCTTGTTGGGACGAAGACCTTTTGCTAACTGAATATGATATGTCCCAGTACCTCAGTAGGATAGAGGGTTCGCCTCCTAAGCGAAACGCCGCAGGTTCGATTCCTGTCTGGGACGTGTGGTAAAAATCGCCGGAAGCCTGATTTTTCAAGGGTTTCCGGCATTTTTCCTTTTCAGACGGCTGCACCGTTTTCGACTGGTATTCCAGTTTTCGGTATAGCCGTTTTTCTGTTTTTCCGTTTCTATTGTTTGCTAACAAAAAATATCTACCTGTACGTCTGGCACGACATTTGGGACGATTTGCTAACAACTTGCTAACAACCACTGCTAACGGGCAGCGGAGACAAGCGCTGCAAGTTGCTCAGGTGACAGGTTCTTAAGGATAGCTGCCAGAGCTTCGCCTACACCCTCTGTTGCTGATGATTTCCCGTTTTTAGCGGTAGGGCTATAGAAGTCTGCTTCCATGCGAGCCGCGTTCTCACGTCGGTTCTCATCTTCAATTTCCGAGTAAACGTCTGTCACCATCTGGGCTTCGGCATGGCCGGTATCTCCTTGGACGGACTTAATATCGCCCTGTGTCAGTTTGAGCTTGTACTTCGTGGAGAGATGGCGGAGCGAATGGAAGTCCACCCGTTCGTATCCCGTCGCGTCACAAAAGACTTGCAGGCGCTGTCGGATGATGCGGCTCTCCACCGGGTTGCCGTTTTCAAGGGCAACCACAAGGTTGTAGTCATGGTAATCCGCTCCAAGGAACTCCTTTAGTTCCTCCTGATTTTTCCTATGCTCCACGAGCATGTGCGCCACGGTTTTCGGAAGCCATACCACACGGGTGCTGGTTTCGGTCTTCGGAGTCTTGAGTACGAGTCTAGTGGTGCAGTGAGGTTTCTGGGCGGGAAACGTGGCGAGCACGTCCCGCTCGTTGAGTTTCTGCAAGGCTTCGATGGAAACACGAGCAACCTCCTTGTTGATGATGACGCGGGCGTTGCCGTTTTCAATAGATTCCTCGTCTATGAAAACGCAGTCCCACGTGAGACCGGTTATCTCCCCCACCCTGAGCGAGCAGGAAAAGGCGAGGTTCATGGCGAGAGCCAGAATATCGTCCTCGACTCTTGGGAGCGCTTCGCGAAACGTGCTCACACTCCATACCTTTCGTTTCGTTTTCTTCATCGTCGGCAGGGTGGCAAGTTTTGCCGGATTCTGCATCATCGGGTCGAGATAGTTCCACTTCATTGCCTGATTAAGCGCAGAGCGGATAACGTCATGAATCTTCTTCACGCCGGAAGGTGCGACACATTCGCCAGTCTTCTTTCGATTGGCCGGTGGAACGCGCTCGACGGAGAGCAGGTCGTTGTAATACTCTGAAAGGCACTCCGTGGTGATTTCAGACAGCTTCTTATCCCCGATATATGGGTCAATGTAGTTCCTTATCAGTCCGGTTTTTCCGCTGTATGTGCTCATAGACCATTTCGACGTTCCGTACACTTTCACATAGTGCTTTAGGAACTCGCTGAAAGTGATATCGTCCTTTTGCGGCGTTACCGCGCTTTTCGGGGTCGGTGGTCTTCTGCGAATCGGCTCCGAGCCGCTGTCGTGCTCATCAATTCCGTCTTCTTTCCCCGTTTTTGCCTTTTCATCAGCTACTCTTTGGAAATACGTCTCCTCGTTAGGAACGATGACCTGCCCGTATCTCTCCTGATAGAACTCTACAAAGACCTTGCGGCTCTTTGCTTCGCTAACTGTATCCACAGTGTCCCATTTTTGTTTCCGCTCTCCCTGTTCATTTACATACCAGTAGATAACGGAATATTTTGTTTTTCTCTGCTTGATTGCTGCCATATCGAATCTTCTCCTTGTCGGTTAATTTGGTTCCAACCAACTGTCGAAGGAGCTTTTGGATACCCGAATGGCTCTGCCGACGCGGACGTACTTGAACTGCCCGCTCTTCACGAGTGTATAGGCCACCTTGTCGCTGATGCCCAGCATTTCGGCGATTTCGCCTACCGTATAGGTTTTCTTCTTTTCGGTTCGATTGCGTTCCGATGCCATAATTTTCCTTTCCGGGAAAAGGGCACCAGACAACCGCTTGACATTTTTATTATATCATGGCTGGTCAAGTAGTTTTCTGGTATGCTGGTTTTCCCTATTTCTGGTTTTGCTTGTTACAAGTAGCGTCTTTTACGGCTGAAACCTCAACATCGCACGCAAGAGCTTCGCCTGCATAAACGATTTCATCGAGAGGTCGATGCCGTAATCCCAGAAGCCATCCGCGTCGGTGTAGAACCCGGTGCAGAGTCCGTCCATGAAGTCGTTGAAGTAATCGAGCACCGCCCCGGCAGCAAGGGCATCTCCGCCTGTTGCGGCAACGACGGTATCGTAGTCAATCTTTCCCTTTGCCATGCGGGTCACCCCCTTCCGTCAGAATGTCCGCAAGACGGGCGAGCGCACGGGCGCGACGGTTCTGTACCGTGGAGCGCGGGAACCCCATGTCCTCACCGATACGCCTATCCGACCATCCGGCAAAATAGGAGAGCAGGATTATTGCCTGCTCCTCTGGGCAGAGTTTTTCCAGCGCATCCGCGAGGTCTTTATCCGTCACGCCGATAGGTTTTCCGGCGGCATCGAATACGGTTTCCCGCTCCGGCACGTCCTGCCAGTCCGCAAGGCTTTCGAGTTCGCTCCTTCTGAGGTCGCAGAACAGCACCTCGCGGTTGCGTCTCCTTTTGCGCTCCCTTAAAACATCCGTCCGCGCGTTCACGAGGGTCTTCCGGCAATAGGTCAGGAACATGCCGACCACTTCGTTACGGTTCGTTTTCTCTTTCGTCATCTTTTTTTCCTCCTTTCGGTATAGGCACGATTTCCGTGCCCTTTCCTGCCAAGAGGAAAAAGAAAGCCCCGCAGCGTCGATACGCTACGGGGCGCGGGGACGGTGCCGGGAAGGAAATCGGCACCAGAATCAGGAAGAAGCGGCTGATGCTTAAAAACCGCTCCGCTACGATTCTATCCCCTCGATTCCCAACTTCCGCTTGAAATCTTTGCGGTTCTTCATTCCGATTTCCCGACGGCGCGAATTGCCGTCGTACTTCACCGGGAACCCGACCTCAACAATGCGGTCGAAGACACGTCCCCACGGGTCATCTGCCGTGGCGTTCAGGATTCTCTCGCGAAAGTCGAAGTTCGTCGTTATCACCATCGGTTTCCCCGCCTTGTAGCGTCCGTCGATAACGTCGTAGACGTGCTCCATGACGTACTCGGTGGAGCGCTGGGCACCGAGGTCTTCAAGGATGAGGAGGTCTGGGGCGAGGATTCTCTCAAGGTTCCCGGAACGCTTCTCGAAGGAGGATTCCATCAGGTTCACGACCTGCTTGATATCGGTTACGAGACAGGAGAACCCGCGCTCGATGACGGCGTTCGCGATGCAGGACGCATGGAAGCTCTTGCCCGAGCCGCGCTTCCCGTACAGGACAAGCCCCTCCGGGTCTTTCGGGTCGAAGGTCGCGGCAAATGCCTTGCATACGGTGCTCTGAGCCGCGTTCCTGCCGTCATCGGC
The DNA here is from genome assembly GCF_003467795.1 of Collinsella sp. AM36-4AA. Classification (NCBI taxonomy): domain Bacteria; kingdom Bacillati; phylum Actinomycetota; class Coriobacteriia; order Coriobacteriales; family Coriobacteriaceae; genus Collinsella; species Collinsella sp. AM36-4AA. The sequence goes on along the minus strand of NZ_QSHS01000017.1, from coordinate 24,257 downwards.
ATCGAAGGTGCAGAAGGCGTACCTGCCGGATGAGGGGAAGCACTGTTTCCTTAGCCGTTCCGTCCTACGCCTTTTCTCCGCACGCTCGGTTTCTTCGCGCTGCCTATCCGCTTCCTCCCTCTGGCAACGGCACATGGTCGGAACAAGGTGCGGCTCCTTGAAGATTCCGCCCGCCGGGAACATCCGCTCGCGTGGCTCTCCGCATTTCCCGCAGACGAGGATGCCGTCCGCGTCGCGATAGTCCTCGCCCGGCTTTTGTCCGTCCTGCTCCTTGGTTTTCGTTACGTTTTCGTTCATCTACCTCGTCCTTTCTGCGTTACCCTGTCTGAGAGCCTGTCTACGGGACTTTGTAGTCTTGTTCGGGCAGTTACTGCCACATGACATTTAACGTGTCATAGGCAGGCTCTCAGGTATTCTCAGGGGCATTTCTAGTACATGTTCTCGTCGATATATCCCTGAGCCGTCTCCCGGTCACAGCCCCATTTCGCCATGACCTCCTCGACGGAGGGGATTTTCCCGACCGCATTGGCCTTCGGTTCCGTGCGTGCGGGAGGGGTTGCGGCCTTCGGGTGTTCGTTCCTGTCCCAGACTGCGGCGAGCTTCTTCCAGTCATCGACGGGCTTGCCGGAGTTCGTGCGCCAGCCGCGCCCCTCGTTCACGTCGAAGAAGCGGTCGGGGTCAACCGCGAATCCCATTTCTGCGAAGTGAGAGCGGACTTCCTCCCTTGTCGGGATTCCAGAATCTGTCGCTCCCTCCCCATCAGCCACAGCTGTAGATGTAGATGTATTCTTATATCTATCATCTATATTCTTAGGGTGTGACGCAATTTTTACAGCTTCATTTTCACCCTGTGCAGATTGTCTACCTGCGCTTTTACCGTCTGCGTCAGTGTAAAAACCGGTGTCAAAATCACTGTCAACTTTTACGTCAAAATTGACGTCAACTTTGCTGTCAAAGCTGTCAACTTTTACACCGTCAATTTTTACAGTGTCAACTTTCGTGCCGTCATCTTTTACGATTTTTCCGCCTTTTGGGGCTGGAAGTGCTGGCGCATATTCCTTGCGGTACTTGATAACGGAGGGGCGGCTCACTCCGGTCTTCTCGGCAACCTCTGTATTCGTGGCTTCCGGATGCTCGGTAAGGTATGCGAGCACTTTATCCTTCTTCACCTGACGGGTTCCCTTTCCGTTCTTACGGGCGCGCTCCGAAGCCTTGCGCACGCGGTTTCCCTCGCGCATTGCGTCGATTGCCGGGACGTTCTGGTTGAACTCCCAGTCCGCGATGGCGTAGATGCCATCCTCGCAGATGACAAGGCCGAGCTGTACGAGCGGCTGCACGCATTGCCGAAAGGCGGGAACGGTCTTCTTAGTGACCGCAGCAAGCATCTCGTCGGTGTAGGGAACGCTTTCGTGGAGAAGGAGCTTCCCGGCGCAGCCGCATTTCACCGCAAGCGATTGTAGACGGGCGAAGACGGTGTAGATGGAGTCCGCATTGTCCATCGCGTCGATGAGTAGGGCTTCCTGCGTGTCGAAGAACTCACTGTAGTCCCTGCGCCACGCTCCTCGGAGCTTCATTGGTACACCTCCGGGGTCTTCTTATCGCGTTCGGCTTCGGAGTAGGCGAGGTGGTCGAAGGGCGGGAACCTCGCGACAACCGCGAGGGCATGAGTGTACTTGGCGTGATTCGCCCGGTAGCCGAAGGAGGAGAGCATATCCATGACTTCGGTATCCGTGAACGTGCCGTCATCGGTCACGATGGTGAACGTGCCGTCATCGTTTTTCGTGACTGTGCGCGTGTGGATTTTAGCCAGGGCGAGGACGAGTACGGTTGCGGAATCCCCATTCGGCTCATGGTCGATGAGCGTCATCTCAGGTGTCTCGTAGAAGTTCAAGGGGATGTAGTAGTAGTAGCTGCTGAAATCCATGGTGCTCCTTTCTGCTTGCAATCTGTGATTATGTTTTACTATATCTGTCCTGTTTTGTGGACTTTTCCAGTCAGATTTCATGCTTCTTTCACAATTAGACACGCGTTTTGAGATGGTTCTGCCAGATTCGCGTCCCGTGCGGCGGTGCGCTGTGTTACAGTAGCGAAAGTCCTTTCTGCCTGTTGCTTTTATCTCGGAGTGCGGGCAGGAGAAAAGGGAGCCTGTGATTTCGGTCACACGGCTCCCTTTTCTGTTACCAGTCGGAGTTTTCGCTATCCGGTTCCGCTGCCTGTAACCCACCATCAGCGACAGGCTCCGTTTTTACCGTTTTCTTTTTGCGTGCATCGAGACGCGCCTTGGCATCCTCCGGGGTACTTCCGTGGGCGGTGAGCATGTCGCTCACCTCGTCTGCATGGCTCGCAAGGAATCGGTCGAGTGCGTCGAGGTCGAGTTCCTGCCAAGCGCAACCGACGGCGGAGAGCACACTTTCACCAGCGGAATGGGTGACCAGAGAGCGCCACTTCCGGTTCCGCTCGCGAATCTTCTTTTCAAGTTCCTTTTTCTTCGCTTCGAGTTTGGCGAGTTCCGCCTTCTGTTTCTCGATACGCTCCTCGAAATCTTGAATGGTAGCCATGGTTCTTCCTTCCTACTCGACGGCAACCCTGACCAGATTGTGCCATAACGCGCGGAGGATGGTAAGATTCCGGCAGGGCGCGGTGCCGGAACAGGGGCGAAGGCACCGTGCCCCGGTTTTGCGAAGAAAAAGGAAGGAATTGGGCAGATGTATTCCAAGGATACAGGGAAAGACCAGATGCTGATGACGATGGAACGTGCGCTTACAAGCGGGCAGAAGGCAGGCTTCTTCTTCCTCGGCTTCCTCGGCGGCATCGTCGGGATTCTCGCCGCATCCCTGATGAACATCAACGCGCCGTACCGACCGGAGGGAACGAAGATGGCGGCACTCGGATTTGCGACGGCCTGCGTTCTAGGCACCCTTATCGCACTTGTTGGCTGCGTAGGCTCCATCGCGCTCCTTGGTGCCAGATAGAGGTGGCAAGATATTGAAGGACTTCCTCAATCAGCGTCCGGCATTCTTCCAGCTGCGCCAATCCGTTCGTGTGAGATGAGAAGGGGCATCCTGCGCGGGTGCCTTTTTTTCTCTGCATTGTTATGATGGTTTTATGGCTTGCTGTGTTTGTGGTATGCCGGTCTGCTATATTTATAGATGGCAAGGGGGACGGCAGCGGAGCCGCCCCATGGCAGGAAGGACTTTAGGATGAAGCGTGCGGAGCTTGACAGGCGGATTGCAAACGGGGAGACGTTGGAGGATATCGTTCCTGTGCTCATGGATGATGGTGCCGATATCACGTCCTACGATGACTTGAAGCGTTTCGCCATCGAAAAGATTGAAAGCGACGAGCTGTATCTTGCCGAGCACGTCCTCAAGGCGTGCCTAGATGTTGCCGATTACTACGGTTACGATTATTCGATGGGCACATTGGAAAACCCCACTGCTATTGATGGCGTGGAAGACTTGATTGATTACGTGGAGGATTGAGACGGCGGCAGCACGGGGCATCCGGGAGGGTGCCCTTTTTCTTTGCTTGTATATGCAGGATATATGGAGTGTACGGTTCACCTGCTTGCTGGTATGCCAGTCTGCTATATTTGTAGACAGCAAGGGGGGCGGTAAGCAGAGCTGACCCATGGCAGAAGGGACTTCAAGATGGCTACTTTGGATGTTACGGAGGAGCGCCGCAGGGCAATCGACCGAGTGAACCGGGCATATGCCGATGAGGACTACGATAGGTACGAAAGGCTCATCGAGCGCTATTGTCAAAGGTTCGGGTTTGACGGCGATTACGGTCTTTTTGAGGATGCCTGCACGGATGCCCGCTTGTTCGGTCACGGAATCGGCTAGAGGAGGAAGTATGACGCTCGGGGAGCTGTTCGAGGAGACTTACATTCAGGGCGAAATTGCGATTCGAAGCTATGATTCGACGGGTACTACGATTGAGCACTATCTAGGTGATGCGGAGGAGTTCTACCCTGACGAACACACGCAAATCCTTGAAAGGGAAGTCGGCTATATCTTCCCACTCATGGAGGTAGAACCGACCATCTGTATCGAGCTGAAAGATGAGGGATGAGCGGAATGAAGGTCAAGGAGTTGATGGATAGCCTGAAAGGGGATTGTTACCGCTTTCGCGTCCATTATCCAGAGGAATGGGAGTTTGGACTCATAACGGGAGCGACTTTCTTTGGCAAACGTGGGCTGGTCTTGCAGCATGGAAAGGATAACGTGAGTTCTTTCACACTGAACCCGTCTTGGCTTTCCTGCGAGGACGAGACGCAGCGTTGCATCATGGTCGAGATTTACTTGGAGCCGTGAGGATGGGCGCGGGGAGTAAGCCCCTGCGCCCGTGGCAGGTCTGCGCAGGGGATGTTATCGGTAGTGGCAAGCGGGTCGAGTACGTGTTCGAGCGGTACGGGGAACTGTACATAAACGCAAGCGACGAGGAGCTTGTGCGGCAGGGAAAGCGAACCTATGGAGAGGAGCTTACAAGGCTCTACGACCTCGACCTTTCCGGGTGGAGGGTCATCGGCCATTACGGGTGCGGACGCGGCTACGAGGGACGAAGCTGGTATGACATGGGGAAGCCGTTCGGACGGCGCTAGAGAAGGGATGAATATGGGCAAGGAGAAAATCGAGGAGAAGGACGTGCGGCTTCTGAGGTATGCCGTCGAGCAGGCGTTTGACGGGGCGATGAGGGACGGGGCATTGACACTGTTGAACCGTTTGGTCGATTCGGCTTCGGAAGCGGCAAATCTTGAGGAAGAGCTTCTGAACCTCAAGGGGGAGTACCAGAGGAGCATGGAGAACTCGAAGAGAGGGGCATTCAAACGCCTTCATGCTGCCTACAAGCGCAAATGCAGGCGAGAGAAGCGAATGGCGAAGGGGCAGATGCTTTGCGCAGACGGCAAGCCGGTCATGTTCGGTGAGACCCTTTACGGAGGGGACGGACGCGATTGGTTGATTGTCGGGATTGCCGGAGAGTGGTCGTATGACGTGTACGGGCTGCACGTCGCGCACGACGGGAAAAAAGAGAAGAAACCGCTTCGAGCGGAATGGCTTGTCCATGAGCTGACGGATGCCGGGAAGGAGGTTTAGGAAAAGGATGCTGCCAACAAAGAAGCGCTGTCCTAGGTGCGGGCGTGTGCTGCCAGCGGAAGCGTTCAACTTGGTTCGCGGCGGAAGGGAGCTTGCTGGGTGGTGCCGTGTGTGCAACCACCGCTATTATCTCGACCGCAAGGAAGCGGGATTCGGCAGGAAGAACCCGAGCGGGCGGAGGATTGCGCATGGAGGGTATACCGATGCGGTCGGCAGGTATATCGACCTCGGATAGGGAAAGGACGGGCATCCGGGAGGGTGCCCTTTTTTCGTGCAGGATATGCAGGATGTATGGAGTGTACGGTTCACCTGCTTGCTGGTATGCCGGTCTGCTATATTTATAGACAGCAAGGGGGACGGCAACCGAGCCGCCCCATGGCAGAAGGGACTTCAAGATGAAGAACGTCAGGGAGCTTGAGACCTATGGTGCAATCCTTATCGGCTGCGGGATTATGGCGTACACGCTCATGCTTGCGAGCGTGGATGCGCCGGTCTGGGCGACAATCGAGTTTGTTATGGGTACGCTCTTCATGGTGGTCGGCGTGTGGTGCGTCTACCTTGCGGGTATGGAGTACGACTACCAGATGGAAAAGCGCCGCTACCGTAACAAGAGGTAAGCACTAGCAGACCATAACCGCTATCGGGAGGAGTTCGGTCGGTAAAGGAGCTAGGGCATCCGGGAGGGTGCCCTTTTTCTTTGGCTTTTTGGGAGCCGCCCTGCGGGCGGCGTGAAGGCGCGGGGTCGTTGCGGGAACGGGGACTCGGGGGCGGCTTTCCCACCCTTCCAACAGCCTGCGGGTCGGGCTAGGAACCCTCCGGCCATTGAAAGCGCGGAAAAGCCTTCTACTTGGCGGAAACGGGGGACAGACCTGCCGGGGTTTCCAACATTCCGACAGGCTCCGGGTCAGTCTAGGAACCCTCCGCCCATCGGAATGTTGAAAACCCCTTCTTCTCGGGAAACCATAGGCCGCAGGCGCGGCAAAGCGGGGCACGCCGCAGCGGCTCGGTAGAGGGCGGGGAAAGGAGGGTCGGTGGCTCCGTGACGGGAGGTTGGCTTTTCTTGACACCCCACGGTTTCGCAGGGTCTCTCCGTGTCGCGGTCGCTTGCGCTCCCTCAGATTAGGGGCTGCTCGCCCCTAATGACCCGAGTTCCATGGAGAAGGCGTGGAGTCTCGCGTTGTGGAGTGTGCTGGTATGCCGCATAGCTATAATTACAGATAACAGCAAGGGGGACGGCACCGGAACCATCCCAAGGCAGAAAGGACGGAGCAAATGAAAAATATGGGATTCGGAACAAAACGGCGCTCCTGACAGCTTAGAGCTACAAATAAATAAGGAATACGCATGGAAATGCCCGGTATGCGGGTATCGCTGGACTAGAAGGCTCGGCAAGGAAAGGGACAGCAAGGGGTGTCCCGCTTGTCTTGGAAAGGTAGTTATCCCCGGTTGGACGGACTTGGCTACATGCAATCCCGATATTGCTGAGGAATGGGATTACGAGAGGAATGGCAACCTGACTCCATCGGATATCGTGTCAGGTAGCGCGAAGCGCGTCTGGTGGAAATGCCAGAAATGCGGTGGGGAATGGCAAGCTCCGCCAGTCAAGCGAAAGATAGGGAAGGGAAGCTGCCCGTACTGCGCCGGGAGAAAACTGAAAAAGGGGGTAAACGACCTTGCATCCCAGTACCCGGAGGTGGCACTCGATTATCTGCCGGAGCTGAATGGCGGCATACCTGCGGATGAGGTGATTATAAAGTATGGAACGAAAGTCATCTGGAAGTGTCACGTCTGCGGGCATGAATGGAAGAACGACGTTTATAACAGGACGCGGGCACCGAAGCCGTCTGGTTGCGTAAAGTGCCAACGACGGGCTAGTATCCCTCGCTATCGACAAATGGCAATTGAGAGGTTAGGAGCACTTGCGGAAACAAACCCCAACCTAGCGGCGGCGTGGGACTACGAGAAAAATGGCAACCTGACCCCATCGGATATTACGGCTAATTCAAATGGAACCTATTGGTTTCTTTGCAGAAGTTGCGGAGCGTCCTACAAGAGCTATCCGGGAGCAAAGGAGCCGCTGTGCATGGGCTGTATGCGCAAGGCCAGAGGAAGAAAAAACGGTAAGAAGGTGGTTTGTGTCGAAACGGGAACGGTATATGAAACCATCAGAGATGCTGGAATGCAAGTTGGGAAACATCCATCCTCGATATCCCACGCCATAAGCGACAGAAGAACATGCGCTGGATACCATTGGAAGTATTTGGACGAATGAATGAAGGCATCCGGGAGGGTGCCTTTCTTTTTGGACAGAATATGCAGGATATATGGAGTGTGCGGTTCACCGGCTTGCTGGTATGCCGGTCTGCTATATTTATAGGCAGCAAGAAGGGCTGACGGAAAGGACACCGGCATGGGCTACATCGAGAAGACCTACGGACGAAGTGAGAAGTTCCTCGCATTCAAGGTCTGCTTCTACGACACGCTCGTTCCGACTCGCGAATACAAAAGCGGGTACGCGGCGGACAGGTTCGCAAGGAAATGTGCGGCGCAGGGGCTTTGGTGCTCTCTCCACGGGCTTGCAGTTTCAGATGGTAGTTGCGAGTGGGTCGAGATTTCTGCCTGCTAGGCAAGAAGGGATTACAGACATGGATAAAGAAATCCGCTATTTCGTGAACGGGTACGAGATGCTTCTGTACCTGAGCGGGGACAGGGAAGAGCGCAAGTCGGTCGATTACTTCGAGCTTCAAGATTTCGAGAGCGAGGAGGAAGCAGTAGCCGCCGCCCGCGACTTCATCAGCGAGCACAAAAACGCCGTCAACGACCAAAAGCACGGCATCGGCTCTGTCACCTATTGGGTAGCCGTCGTTGAGCGTGCGGTGGAGGACGTGGTTGTTGGGGTGGCTTCCCTGCGACCGTGAAGACCGAATGGCCGCACGCGAGCGCCATCAACGGCATCTACCCAGAGGACGTGGCAGACCTGCCGACTATCGAGACAGCCATACCGCGACTGAGGGAAATCTTTGCAGGGGCAGACGAGGTTATCGGCTACAACGTCGGATTCGACCTCGGGTTCCTATCCGCCGTCGGGGTGCGCCCGAGGGAGGACGCACGCATCACGGACACCATGAACCTGTTCACGTGGTTCATGGGAAGGCGTTACAAGTTGGTGGATGCCGCCGACCACATCGGATACGAGTGGACGGGCAGGGCACACGGTTCGCTTGCCGACGCGCTCGCGACGCTTGCCGTGCAGCGATGGCTCGAACAATGGCTCGTAGCAGAGTAGATACGTGCTTAGGGCGTGTGAAGCATTGCTTTTCACACGCCCTTATCTTTGCAGCGCAAGTGTGTGCAATCTATGTGGTTATCTTGCTCTCTGGGTTGCTGGTATTCTGGTCTGCTATATTTATAGACAGCAAGGGACGAAAGTTTTCCCGGCAGGAGGATTCCAGAATCCTCCGCAAACACCATCGAGAGATTGGAAAGACAATGGCTATCAACCGAGTGACCATCATGGGCAACCTCACGCGCGATGCGGAGCTTCGCAAAAAGGGGGATGCCACGAGTGTCCTCACCTTCGGACTCGCCATCAACGAGAAGAAGAAGGACAGCGAGACCGGCGAATATGTCGATGCGCCGGTGTTTGTCGATTGCGCCCTGTTCGGTGCGCGAGCCGAAGCACTTGCTCCCTATCTCACCAAGGGGAAGAAGGTTTCGGTGGACGGAATGCACCTTCGTGGCGATTCAGTGCGGGAAATCCCCTTTATGCTCTTCGTCGGCCTGCTATTCGCGGTGACCGTCGGATGGTGGGTGTTTCTCACACTTACGGTTTCGGTCGTTTTCGGAAACGTGGCTGCTACGGTATTCGCCGTGTGCTCGGCACTTTCCGTCACCGTCTGTTACGGGCTTGTGCGCGCATCCGATTCCCGTGAGTAGCGTTTTTCAAACAGGACAGAAAGGACTTCTAACATGTACACGATTCTGATGCTCAACCAGAAGGGCGGAGTCGGCAAGACCACCATCGCGGACGAGCTTTCCTTTGCGCTTGAGCGTCGCGGCAAGACCGTGGCGTTCGTCACTACCGACCCGCAGGGCGGTTCCGTCCATGAGGTCTGCGATGACCCTGATTTCGCGGAGGAGTGCGATTTTCAGGTTGTCGATACGGCGGGCGTGCTCGTGGGCGGTGTGAACGATTGGTGCCGCGCGGCGAATCTCATCCTCGTACCCATGCTTCCGAGCACGCGCGACATGGAGCCGACGCTGAGAACGCTCGATATCGTGCGTGAGTCCGGCACTGGCGCAAAAGCGTATGTCATCGTCAACAACTTCTATGCCTACGGCACACTCGACCGTCAGCTCGTGGAGTACCTTGAGGGCGAGGAGGTTCCCATCATCGCGAAGATTCCCCGCGCCGTTGCCCTCTCACGTGCCGCAGCAGCCGGTGTGTCTGTGGCGGAGTACGACCCGAAGAGCCATGTGGTCGCCCCGATTGAGCTGCTTGCAGATTCGGTTCTGAACGAAGAGGAGAAGAACAATGGCTAACAAGACCACAGCGAACGCGTTCATGGCGAGCGCGCAGAAGTCCAAGCGCGAGATGGCGGATATCCAGAAGGAAGGTTCCGGCAAGCATGAGACGGACGAGGTGGAACTCAAGAAAATCAGTCTCCTCATCCCGGCTTGGCTCCACAAAGAAGCGCAACTCCACCGCGTCGAGACGGGGGAGAGCATGACCAAGCTCATCGTCCGACTGCTTGCCGAGGAGCTTGGTTAAGGGGATGGTGATGAAGGGATGGGCTTGATGGTAACGGAATCGGAAAAATCGAAGCACGACATGCTGCGTGCGATGCGGAAACACATACGCGAGAACGGCATCACAGACTTCACCGATTTTCAGGACTGGTGCGATGAGAACAACGACTGCTGGTCTCAGGCACTCGATAGCGGACTTTCGTCGGTTATCGAGAAATACATCGACGGGCGTTTTTATTAGAGAGGAAGTGGAGCCGGTAGATGGATTCACTTCGGAAAAAGGGATTGGAACATGAACCTAATCACCATGGTTCCCGCCACCGCGAGGTTTATCGCGCAGATGCGGGGGATGCGAAGGCACATCGTCGAGAACAATGTCACCGAGTTTGCGGTATTTCAGAATTGGTGCGATGAGAACAACGAGAGGTGGGCGGAAGCTCTTGACAGCGGATGCGCCATTGCTATCGAGAAGTTCATCGCCGACTGGAACGGTCGGGCGGATGCGAACCGTTGGAAACATGCGGCGCAGCCTGACGATAACATCTGGGACAACGAGTTGAAGTAGGAAGTAACGATGACCGAGAAAGAGAACCATCTGCCGAACCTTAGCAGCGAGGAGCGTGCCCATGCGCTAGAGCTTGCCATGCAGGCTCGCAGGCGCTATGCAGCACTCAAGGCTCGCGTGAAGTCCGGCGAGCTTACGTTCACGGATGCGATGGACGAGGAGGATGCGAAACGCATTTTGGTCACATCGCTTCTGCAAAGTGTTCCGGGTATCGGTGCGAGCAAGGCGGTAGTCATCATGCGACTGTACCGGATACCGAAAGGCAGGCGTGTCGGCGGACTCGGCATCCGGCAACGTGAAGCGCTGATTGCTCTGGAAAAGAACGGCTGGAAACTCGGCTCACTTGAACAGCGCAATTCGTGATGCATCCGAATTGGGAGCACTGGCGCGACTTAAAGGGAACCTGTCCCGTTTGCGGAAAGCCATCGCATGTCGGTGCGAGTATGAGGACCGGTAGATATTACTGGCTTCATGACGATTACGACATACGAGAGTATTACCGCGAACATGGCAAACATTCCAGTCTCGCTGAAATCAGTTTCGATGTGTTTCAGGAGATGACACGTTGCGCAAGGGAACATGGAATCGAACCGGTGGCTACGATTGGGGGTGCAGAAGCGGCAAGCAAGCGCGTGCGATGCATCGAAACCGGGAAGGAATACCGCAGCATCCAAGACGCAGCCGATGATGTTCAAAGAAGCAGAGCATCCCTTTCGTCCGCCATAAAGAGAAGCGGAACATGCGCAGGATGCCACTGGGCACTTGTATAGGGGCGGACAACCCCGATTGGTTCGAGTTAGAGCTTGCCGGTTGGCAGCAAGCAATCAAGTTGATGGAGGATGCAGTAAAGCTCGGAAAATGAGATTACGTCCATCGGTTTTCAATGGAATTGATTTCGTCTTCGCAGGCGATGGGAACCCGAGGTGGCGGCACCTCGGGTTCTTGGTTTCCGGGCAAGCCGGAAACCCCGCAGAAAAGGCATGGGAAAGGGTGCGGCGGCACCCCCTTTTCCATGCCTTTTCTGCTCTCGCACTGATAGAATATCAGTGCTCACCGGCCAAGGCCGCTCTTCGAGTTGCAAGATTTGGGAAGTGGGTACTCAAAGTCCACTAACATGGACTTTTCAACCCTCTTCCATCTTGCTCCCGAGCGGCTTTCGGAGCCTTGACGGGAGAGCGCTTTCGCTTGAGAAAACCGGTAATTTAGGATTCCCGGTTTTCTGTAGTCAGCAGAGCGACTATCCGATTTCGTGTCACTTACAAATGGCGGCGGCGCAATTTGCCTTAAGTGTTTTACGAATAATGGAAAGGAGAGAATTGCGAGATGCGTAATCGTGAGGTTCAAATAAAGTTTTACGCAACCGAGAAAGAGAGAGAGTCCATTCGCAGAAACGCGAAAAGAGCAGGAATGAAAATGGGCGAGTATGCCCGAGCGGTTTTGATTTCCGACGATGTTTCAATCAAGGTCATCGACACCGAGCCTTTGAAAAAGGCAGCGCACGAACTCGCGAAGCAGGGAACGAACCTAAACCAGTTCATGAAGTTCCTGAACACCTACGGCGTGAAAGTGTTCGACCCGGATGAAGCGAAACGTGTTTTGGAGAAAGAGGTCTCGACATTTTCTGAAATCATGGAAGCGCTCGCGGCGCTCCGAAGGGAAGCCGACAGGAACAATGTCCATCTGCAAATCGAGGATTTTAACAACCTCGATAACGAATGACAGGAGATATGGGAATGACTTACCACGCAATGTTTTCGCTTAACATCATGACGGGATTATTAGCGCTTGTTATTAGCGTAAGTCTATTCTGCAAATCCGTAGCAGAAGCGAAAGAATGGAAAAGGAAGTTTGGAGAAAGAAACTGGGATTACCTTTATCGAGCTCTCATTGCGTTGGTCGCAATCGCTACATCCGGTTACGCCATTTTCATTCTCTTTGAAATGCGATAACGGGTTTTGATTCTCTGATTTGCGAGGGTACGAAAATGACGGAATGCAATCGTAAAAATCGGCTTTTGGGAAAGAGCATCCGAAAGATACGGATGCGCCGGAACATGACGCAACGAGAATTGGCGAATGCTATCGACGGAATCAGCGAGCCTAAACGTAGAAGAAAGGTTCGTTGCACGGAAACCGGCGTTGTTTATGAAAGCATAAAGGACGCGGCGGAGAGAACAAAGATATCGCCGAACGGTATCGGTTCAGCTGCATCCGGGATGGCCGGTGGCTACCACTGGGAATATGCCGATGACTGATTCGGAGTGGTTACATTACCGTGACCTGAAATCACGGTGCCCTGCTTGCAAGCGCCCGGCGCATATCGCGAAGAGGGATGGAACCTTCTATTTCGTCGATGACGAATACAACCCGTTTGTCATGCACGCTCCGGTGAAAACGACGGAAGCGGTATTCCGATTTTTCGCGAACGGTTACCGTCGCGAACATGGGACGGAGCCGAAGGTCACAGGGAATCGGAAACTGTCGGAAAGCGATATTCTTTCCGGCATGGGTGCAGTGTCCGTGAAAATAGATTCATGAAAGCAGGAGGAGCGATGGCAATGGCCGATTGTGAAGGCGAGAAGACGATTCACTATGAGGAGGACGGTTGGAGCGTAACGCTCACGAGATACGTGAGCATGGAACTCGGTGAGACCGTTGCATCTTGGGTTGAGTTTCCGAACGGGTGGTATCTTCATTCGGACGATGCCGATGCCGAGTTCACGCAAGATGGGGCAAAGACGTATCTGCAACGCTTGAAATCCGTCTGGATGGAATCGCCGTTTTGGGATAGCGTGAAAGCAATGGAGGAAAAACCGCAATGACAAGACCTGTTATCTGCGTTGAGACCGGGGGTGCTACTGGGATATCGAAGATGCGGCGCGGGCATACCGATGTACGTCCGGGTATATCCGAAACGGTATGGCACTTGAGTATCCGGTGCGCGGGTTTCATTTCAAAAGGGAATGAGGGGAGGAATTGCATTGACCATCATCAAGCAGACCGGTGTGCAGAGTTCCGGTCACATGAAGAACCTGCGCGGTTATATCAACGATGACCGAAAGGTGATTCTACGCGACAGTCTGAACATGGACGGCTGTACGAACCCGAAGCGCTGGGCGCACCACATGTGGATGACGCGGGAAGCCTACGGGCACAACAAAGCGGCAAGGAGAGTCCGGGATAAGAAGACTGGGGAGCTTAAGGAAGCGAAGAACACGATTCTGTTTCACCAGATTCTCGGGTTCAATCCCGACGAGTGTGATTTAAACGGTGGGCGGCTCTCACCGGAAGAGTGCATGAGGTATGCCAAGGAGTACGTGGGAAAGCATTACCCGAACCAGCAGATAGTGTTGGCGCTTCACAACGAATACTGTAAGGCGGACAAGACCCATCGCTATGCCGTCCATATCGTCATCAACCGTACCGACCTCTCTACGGGCAAGCGGCTCGATGAGGGGCGGGGAAAAAGCGCCAAGGTGAAACGCGCCAGCCGCATCCGCGACCTCGACCGCGAGTGGGGGTTGAAACAGGTCGTGGAGGGCGAGCGCAATTCCTCCGTCCACAAAAAGCAGCCGTCCCGTATCGAGAAGGAACTTGCGGCACGCGGCATCGACTCCTATAAGACGAACTTGCGAGAGCTGTGCCGTATCGCCGCCGGGGAAGCGGAGAACATCTATGATTACCGCGAGCTTTTGGAATCATGGGGCGTTGACACGGAGTTCAAGAGGGGGCGCATGTACGTTACCGACACGGACAACAACCGCTATGCCTTCTCCGTGGCGAAGCTCGATGCAGACCTCGGAACGAAGGGGTTGGAAGCTGCGTTTAAGGCGAATGTGGCGAAATCCATCCATGCGGAAGGAAGCGCAGCCGTTGCGGAGAAGAGGAATATCGAGCAGCAAAAGGCGATGGTAACGGAAACGAAGGAGAGGTACCTTGCACAAATCCGAAGCGTCTACCAGAAGTACCGCAAGGAGATACGTGGCATGGAGGGCATGGAAATCGTGGATATCCCCAAGCTGAAACTCCCGCGTCCCGATTCGGATATCGCGGACGATTCGGAGGTCAAGCGCCTGATTCTCGCCTGTTGGCGCGGAGCCGACGAACTCAGGGCGGAAGTATCCTCGACGGTCATGCCGAAAGGGAAGAAGAACGGCGGAAACGCCGGGAGCGGCGGTTCCCAGCGGGCGCAACAGGCACCTACGCAGGAACGCCCGGAACCGAACAAGGAGAACGGCGAGCGTTAATTAAAAAGCGGCGCGGGCGGGATATTCCGCTTGCGCCGCTATACGGGTGTGTGAGAATCGGCATAAAAGCGCCCGCCGTTCCCTTAATGTCGCACATCAGGGAGCAGCGGGCTAAAGCAAGAAAGTTTCTCCACGAAGGAAGAAAACGCGTTCAGTTTACCTCACTATGCGTTCGCGTCAAGCTGACGCTTGAGATTTGACACCTTCAACCACTGGAGAAGGAAGGCAATGGGCGCGAATGCAGCCGGGATGGAAAGAAGAAGTGTCGCTATGAGGAGCAGTCCGAGAGCGTTACCCCACACGAACAGCTTTGAGCGCTTGATTGCACGCCATGCAGCGATGTAGCCAGCCGGTACCGTGCCGACGTAAAACCCGGTAAAGGCTGTTGCAGCCAGCAGGACGGGAACGAGTGCAATGATTCCAATTGCACCTGTCTGAGTTATCAGGGCAGGGGAATTAACGAGAAGCAAAAGGAAAACAACTATCGCCGTTATCGTCCCGACGATATAGAGGAACTTCTTCATCAAATCGAAGACTCGTTTTTCCTCATCATATTCGGCGCGAATTGCCATGGTGTTGTCTTGGTATATCGGGTGTTGGTAAGTTCGCATGTTATGACCTTCTTTCTAATGTCAATTCTAATAAGTCTGTTAGTTTGCATGACGGACGAATTACCGACCGTTCCATGTAAACAGATATAGGTTTACGAGTCTATCTTACTATATTGCTGGGTTGCTTTCAAGCTGGTTTGTTGTCCTATTTGTGCGGGATATATGGAGTATCGTCTTGAAGATTTATCTGGTTTGGTGGTATGATATATTACCAGTAATCAAGCTAGCCGTAAGAAAGGAGATACCATGGCGGGTAAGCCACAGGCAGAGAAAGCCGTTGAGCGTTTCCCGGAACTCGGGTGTTTCGCGGTTGCGGTGCGCCGCATCGTGTACGAGAAGGGGATGACGCTCGACAACGCCATCAAGAAAAGCGGAATCAGCAAATCCGCTTGGTTTGCCGGAATGGCCGGAAGCGGGGGAAAGCCGACGCGTCTGCCGAGTCTTGCGTCCTTTTTCGCTATCGCGGACGGTCTCGGAATCACGCCCGAGGAGCTAATTGCCGCGATGCGGAAGGAAGCCGAAGTGCGTGAGAAGAGCAATGGAGAGAGGGCTGAGAACGATGAGTAGGATTTTCATCACCATTGGGAGCGCTCACTCGAAAGCCGCAAATGTAAACCCCGTGGACGGCATCTGGTGTTCCGACTGCGGATGGGCTGGGCGCGTCGAGGAGGATATGACGGATTCTGAGGAGAGCGAGGAGCCGCTGTTCGAGGAGTTTTCCGAATATGTCCCGAAGTTCTGCCCGAACTGCGGGGTGAACCTGCGTGAACCCTAGAGGTGTCCAGACAAAGGGACACCTGATGCGATAGGCTGTCCTTATCCGATAGAAAAGACCGGCAAGGTCGAGGAGAGAGATGGAAAAGGAACGTTTTCTTGTCGAGGTGACGGTGAAGGGCGAGAAGGATTGGAAGGCGATACACATGTGTGGGAGCATGGCGGATGCCGTGCCGGTCGCGGATGCGGTACACAACCTCTCCTATCTGCTCGACACGCCCATCGCTATCCGCGTGCGCGAGAAGAGGGGCAAGGGTTTGGAGGACTGACGGATGGAAAGGAGCGAAGATTACATGGCAAAGCATTTTAGCGAAGTGAAGAGGGAACTTGAGCAGTCGGACGGGCATATGGCCGGTATCGGCCAGCAGCTTAAGCTCTCCGAGGAAGCGAGGGATGCCAGAAACGCCGGACGAAGGCTTGAGGATGAGAACGACGAGACCGACCTCATCGGAACCGTGAAGAAGCTGGAAGACCTTATCGCCGAGCAGCGCCGGAGCAACGAACGCATCGCAAGGGAGATGCGCGGCATGGTTTCGGAAATGAAGGATGTGCTCGAAAAGGTCGAGGAGCTGAGAAACGGCGCGGCGGACGCGCAGCATCAGGCGAATCAGATGGCACTCATGGGAGTTGCGAACGCCCAGCAGAAGGCGGGAGAGATGACCATAAAGAACGTCGAAGAGGTGACCGCAAGGAGCAGGAAGGTCATCGACTCGATGGTAGAGGAATCCAAGAGACGCATTGAGCGGCTTTCGATGGTGACGCTTCCAGACAGACTGTTCTACTACAGCAAATGGATGGCGGTTATCCTTGTTCTCATCATCCTCGTGCATGTCCTATGGGGTATGTTGGTGTAGAGACCTACCGGTAATATGGATAGATAGAGAGCAAGAAAACTTCTTATGAGACAGAAAGGACTGACAGAAATGAAGAAAGACAGCAATATGTTTAACGACAACAGCATCGAGACTGAGGGTATCCCGGCGGACAAGACTGCCGAAATCCCGAAGGTCGTGGGTTCGACGGAGGAGGAGAATGCTAAGAAGCCGCTCGTGCTCTTCGGGCGCGAGTTCTCCCGTAAGCAGGTCTGCGTGGCTGGTGCGGGAATCCTCTGTGCGGCGCTTCTCATCGGCGGCGGGGCTTACGCCATCTCACATGCCAGTTGGACGGGAGATTCCAATGCCCCTGCGGTGTCCCAGTCAAAGGACGATGAGAAGCAGGACATGGTACTTACCCTTGAGGTAAAGGCTGACGGCTGGGATGCGGACACATCCACGCCCGTCATCGCGCATATCGAGGGAGCGGACGGCGAGGTGGACTTCTACACCGCTATCGACGCGAATAAACAGGTGACTGTGAAGGTTGGCAAGTCCGGCACCTATACCGTCACATTCATTTCACCGGTGAACGCCGACGGTTCCATCTATAAGGTGTCATCGAAGAAGGTTACCGCCGGGAAGGCCGACAAGAAGACGGCCAGCACGGGTGTGACTTTCAACAAGGTGGATGCGGATAAGGTGACGAAGGATGACCTGACCGCCATCGCCAAGGATGTTGCAGCAGCCGTGAAGAAGGGCGATTCTACTCTGACCGGAGACAAGGGTGCCGAGGTCGTGAAGAAGTTCGAGGACAACATCAAGAAGAACCCGAATGCCGATACGGATGCCGTCGAGAAGGAGACCGAGAAGGCTGAGGAGACCGCCAAGGAGGACAAGTCCGATGCGAAGACACCGGAGACCTCCGATAGCAAGAAAGATGATGGGAAGGCCACAGGCAGCTCCGATAACTCTGGAAACAAGAGCAATTCATCCTCCAAGAAAGACGAGGGAAAATCCGATAGCAAGCCGAATGGTGGCAACAGCAGCAACTCCGGCTCGAACACCAATTCAGGCAGCTCATCGAAAAAGGATGACACCCCGGCGCATCAGCACAACTGGGTAGCCCAGACAAAGACCGTCCATCACGACGCTCAGTACAAGACCGTCCACCATGACGCGGTGACGCATCAGGTATGGCATGACCCGGTAACGGAGGAACACTATATCTGCAACCAGTGCGGTGCGGATATTACGTCAGACCCATGGGGACATATTAACAACTCTCTTATGAATGGTGGTAATTGCGGAAGCTATCACTCTACCTATGTGACTGTAAAGCAAGGGTATTATGAAACTGTGACCGACAAAGCAGCATGGGACGAGCAAGTGCTGGTGAGCAAGGCATGGGACGAGACCGTGACCACCGGGTACAAGTGCTCTTCCTGCGGTGCCACGAAGTAACTAGAAAGAGCAAGGCAATCGTCTATTTCAGGCAAGGAAAGCCCCGACCAAATGGCCGGGGCTTTTTCTAATGCGCCTTGTTCAGGTCTTTCGGTGGTTCCGACCCGTTCCGTTTCGATAGCTCTGCGGTCGCACTCTTCATATCACCGATTTCGGAACCGAAGAAATCCGGCTCTTCAAGCCCAAGCGAATGGGTGGGAACCGGAACGATGATGCCACTGGAACCCTTGATATAGGAGAGGGCATCGTGGCGTTCGCCGACCTCGGTGAGCGATGCGGCGAGAAGGGAGTCCTTGAACCAAGGATATCTCTGTTGCAATTCCTCCATGACGGCCATTGCCCTGTCAATCGCCATTACCGTTTTCGACTCATACCCGGAAAACTGGGTGTGGACGAATCCGTTGCGTTCCATGAAAATGCGGATAAGCGTCCAAGCGCCGCGCCAAGCATTCGGCCTGATGGAGCCGTAATTCTCACTGAGCGCAGCCATTCCCAAGTCGAAGTGAAGCTCCTTGCGGGTGTCGGGGCGGAGGGGAAGTGATAGTTGCATCCCATTCTCAAGAAACTCCTTCACATCGTAGCTTTCACCGATTTCCGTGAAGGTGGCCGCTTTCACGCATTTTTGGAACCAAGGAAACTTGTACATCATCTCATCTATGGTGCCATAAGCACGCTGATAGGACATGACGATATTTTCTGCCGATTCATATCCAGAATATTGCGGCTTCTCAAAGCTATGGGATTCCAGAAAGTCCTGAATATCTGACCATGCATTCCTTTTACCGGTATAGAAGCGTTTAACAGACTCGTTGTCTAGGTCGAAGTGAAATGCTTTCCTATCAAGTTCCATCTGGAATCCTAAGTACGAATGCGACTAGTCGTAAATGCGTTTCGGGCTGATATCCCGGATTACCTGTAGGTAGTCTTCGCCCTCCGGTTCATTCATATCCTCATAGGTACGCCAAGACTTAATGTTCTGCATGACCCAAGGCTGTTTAGAAAGGGCGGCGCAAACAGGACACTGCGCTCCGAACTGCACCTTGCGGTTCTTTGCCTGCCAAGTACCAAGTCCGATGCGGACGTTACCCATTTGCTCCGCATATTTTCCCACACAGTCGTAGAGGTCATCTACGTTGTAGCCGTTCCTTTTTGCCTTCTCCTCATCGAACTCGATGGTGAAGCGCCAAGGTTTCTTTTCCATTTCTGCCATACCTATCGTCCTTTCTGCCAGATGGCTGTTATCATATGTTACCATTATACTATAATGCCAGTATTACGGCAATACGTTAATTGAACGCATGTTCCTCTTTCGGCGCGGGCACACGGCTACAGGACGGCAGCAAGGGCAGGTTCCGGCATCTCGCTTTCCGGCTGGTGTTCGGATGCGCTTGCCATATCATGACTCTCTCCGGCGAGCGACACCTCCTCTTCCAGTTCCGGTGCGTCAATCTCAATGTTCTTTCCCAGTTCCTCCTCGTAACGCTCCATGATGAAGGTGTCCGCATGGTCGGCTTTCGATGCGGCTTTGAAGAGATAAGAAGGGTCGTTTTCCAATGCATTCATCCAAGATTGCAGATAGGAGACGTGGTTCTCGTAGAACTCGCCCTCCAAATCGGTGCTCTGAATACCGAGGTCTGCGGAAAGGAAAAGGCTTCCAAGCTCCGCGACCAGCTCTTCCTCAGCATAGGAAGGGCTTCCGAAGCGGGTGTCGAGTTCACGGGCGAGGGCGGAAGGGTGTCCAGTGGAGTGGGTCATCTCATGCAGCAGGACGCGGGTGAACGCTTCGTCCGAGCGGAAGGTCTCTCGCGGGGCGATGACGATGCGGTCTGTGGCCGGAGAGTAGGCGGCACTTCCGAGGTAGCTGCTGCTCTCGATGACTGGGCATCTGGAAGATTCTTCAAGGTTCTGGGCGATGATGGCTGTCCGGTCATTCTGGTGGACGGGGGAGTTTTCAGGCGGGATGCCCTCGATATCTTCCGCATTGAAGACGTTCCAATAGCCGACGAGCTTCGGATAGCGTCCCGCAAGCTCCTTCTCACCGGTATCCTCGTTTTCCTTGTAGAAGGAGAACTGTTTCCATTTCTCGATGAGCGCGGACTTGGCACCTTTTTTCACATGCCAACCGGCATCCTTTATCTGGTTGAAGGTAGCCCACCGGTTGTCTGTGTAGCCGCGCATGAATCCGATGAAGCCAAGATGCACACGGTTTCCGCCCTGATACACGGTGCCGGAGACGGGGTTGTGCGGTGTTAGGGAGGGCAGGTACGGTTCTGCCCAACGAAGCCCGTCGCGCTTCATGTCCTCGATGATTTTCTCAACGACCGCTTGACGCTGGTTCTCAATAATCTCCGTAGGAGTCTGCTTCTGCTTAGATTTCATCATGGTCTCCTTTCCGGGAAAGCTCATTGAAATTATACGATAGCTGCCGCTTTTCCGACATGTTCTAAGAAAACGACCCCACAGAATCGCATCTGCGGGGTCTTGACGGTGCGTTTGTAGCGTGGGTGCGAACGGATTGAAACCTGCCCTTATTCGGCATCAGAGCCAGTCTGACGGGATTCGGTCGAAACAGTTTCCGTTTGCGCTTGTTTTTGGTCGATACTGGTGGTCACGACCGTCCGCTCGTTCTGCTTCCAGAAGTTATAGGAGCAGGAGACGAGGGAGATGACCTGATTCGGTTCGGAATCGGTATCGGTATCGGAATCGGTATCGAGTACCATGGCGGCAGATTCCCGCGAGGAATCATACCAACTTCGGAAATCCGATTCACCGGCAAACGCCGTCCGTTTGGTCGGTTCCCATCCCTTCACGATGTTCGCGAAGCGCACGGTGTAGCGCATCTTCTTTTCCGGTGTCTGGATGAGTACCTTGGCGTGCTCTGATGCGAAAGTTTTATCGCTGTAGTTCTGGATGTTTCCGAAACAGGTGATGGCACCACCGATACGCAGGCTGTGTCCGAGGATGACGGCATTCGGACTTTGAAAGCCCTCCTTCTCGCATTCTGCGTCGAGATAGAGCGCACCCAAGGGGTTGTAGTTCCGGTAGATATCGTGATGCAGGTAGTAATCCGGGTCAGATGCGTGGGCTTGCAGGATGGGATGGTTGATATCCGTCCCCGGCACGGTTATCCATCCGATAACATCCCCGTTCACACTCTTCCAGTAATCCCAATCAACAGTAGGGAACTCGGATTCCCGACCCCCTGCGCTTTCCGTGGCGGTTTCCTGCGGCGTGCCGTTTGGTGACGGTGATGGACTTGCGTCCTGATAGAAATGAAGCAGCACGCCGAAAAGGATGGCAGCGACGGTCAGGAAGACCGCCGCTGCCGCAAAGGCCGCACGGGATTTCCGGTTATGATTTCCCAATCTGGCCATCTGAATTACTTGGCGGCATCCGATGTGGCCTGCGGGGCATCCTTCGTCGCTCCGCAGGTGGTGCAGACCAGCTTGTCGATGACCGTCTCATCGTAAGCCGGGGTGTCGGTGACCTGTTTGTCATAGCCCTCGCTCACCATGACCTCATCGGTGATGGGGACGTTGGTGGAGTAGCCGGAGTGACCGGTCTGCTTGATGTGCTCATCGGCCTTGCCGTCGATGACCTGCTTGCACTCATTGCAAACGGTATGGTAGGTAGTTAGGTTCTGGTAGACGGGTGCCACGTGCTCCGTGTGTGTCACAGCGTCATGGTGGACGGTCTTGTAGGTGATAGACCAGTCATGGGTGTGGGACTGTTCCTTGCTATCGGAACCGCTTTCCTTGGAATCTTCTACCTGCACGGATTCGGACTTGGAGCCTGCACCGGTTTGATGGCTGATGCCGTAGTAGGCACCGCCGCCGATGAGTGCGACGAGCGCAAGGCCGCAAATGACGGCGATGACTTTTCGGCTATGCGGCTTCTTCTCGCTTTCCGGGTTTGCCTGCATGTTGTTCCCGTCCGTAGGCACTTCGGCGGAATCTCCGTCGTTCATCTCGATATCGTTCTCTTTATCGTCCTTCATGGGTGTATCCCCCTTTCAAATTAAAAGGAAGGCAGGGTGCCGGAGAGCTGGCACCCTGCCGGTTTCAGGCGTTACGGGCACTAGGCTTCGGTGTTGTCCTCTGCACTCTCGTCCGCATCGCCCTTGGCGGTCTTGCGGCTCTTGATGCCGTAAGCGGTCGCGCAGCCTGCGGCAATCAGGAGGATGCCGATGGCGATGGCGATGTTCGTCATGTCAACGCCGGTCTTTCCGTAGGTGGAGCCTGCCGGGGTCGAGGTGACGGTCACGGACTGTCCCTCATCGTTGATATCCTTGTGCTCCGCTACGGTAACGTCCGTGGCCTTGCCGTCGATATCACTCTGCTTGGTCAGCTCCTCGAAGACAACCAGTGTATGACCGTCGAGGGAAGTTGCATCGAACTCGCCGAGGTCGATGGAGACCGTGCCGCTCTCGCTGTTCGGCGTGAACTTGAGTTCGGCGGTCACTCCCTTGTCGGCAACCTTCAAAGGCTCGCCGGTCTTCTTATCCATGAGCGTGGCATGGAGCGTGTACTCCTTGCCGGGGATAAGACCCTCATACTTCACCTCGTCGGTGATGACGGCATCCTTGCCAGCCATCAGCTCATGGTCACCGTCGGACTTGTCGGTCGCGGTGGTACCGATGGTGCTCGGGGCGAGCTTCACCGTCTGTCCCTCGTTGTCCTTATTGCATTCGCTCGCGACGATGGAAACGGGAGTCTCATCGGAAGCGTTCTCGATACTGCCCTTGAACATGACCTCGAAGACCACGAGGTTCTTGGTCTCGCCGGACAGGCGGTCGATAACGTCGTTGGAGTTGAAGGTGTAGTCCATGTCGATGGAACCGGACTCCTTCTCAGGGGTGAACTCCGCCGTCTTGTAGACAAGGCAGGAGAGGAGGTCTTTGTTTTCCTCGGCATACGCCTTCACCTTGGCGAGGTCAATGGAAGCGGTCGGGAGCTTCTTTGCGTTCGACCAGTCGATACCGTTATCGGTGACCTCGACCTCATCGGCCTTGTAGGTCTCCTCGATATTACGGACGGAGCCTGTGCCGTTACCCTCCTGACCGGTGAGCTTCCAAGTGCCGTCCTCCTGCTCGGTGAGAGTCTGGGTGTCGGTCTTGACAGTCCAAGTGCCGTCCTCCTGCTCGGTGCGCTCGGAAGCATCATAGGTGTAGGAACCTTCTGCGTTCTTCACAGTGGCGGCACCGTTGCCCCAGTCCTTGCCCTTGACCTTGATGGAGTAGGTGTTCGACTGGAAGCCGAGCAGGTTCATCAGACCGGAAGTGAACTTGGTGAGGTCATCCTCGGTGTACTTCTTCGCGCCTTCGCCAGTCAGCACGGGAAGGCCGGTCTTTGCATCCATCAGGATACCGGCCATGGTGTAAGCCTTGCCGGTAAGCACATGGTCGTAGGAAACCTCGTCGGTGACGGTGGACTCGGCATCGGCGATGACGGTCTTGTCACCATCGAGCTTGTCCATGGCCGTGGTACCAATCTTGGAGGTGTGCATGGTGACTGTCTGGTCTTCATCCTCGATATCGCTATGGGAAGCAATCTCCTTGCCCTTGTAGGACAGGGACTCGAACGCGACCACCGGCGTGTTGTCTTTCAGGAGCGACCCATCGAAGGTGAAGGTCACATCGACGGTGCCGTAGGTGTCATCGGGAACGAACTCGGTCTCAGCGGTGACGGGGTTGCCGTCGGCATCGAGGAGCTCCTTCTTCGCGACCTTGCCGTCCTTGTCGGTGACCTTCTCGTAGAGGGTGCCGGAAACCTTGTAGGTCTTGCCGGGGGTCACGTTCTTGTACTTCACGGTATCGACCACTGAAACCTCGGTATCGGAAACGACGGTCTGATTGCCGTCGAAACCATCCTTGGCGGTGGTACCGACTTCGGGTTTCGTGATGGTGACGGTTTGGGACTTGTCCTCGATATCGGCATGGCT
>NZ_QSHS01000016.1:0-54691 GCF_003467795.1 Collinsella sp. AM36-4AA | reverse complement strand
GGATTGGGTCATAGTGTCTGTCGTTGCCAGAACATCGGGGTACTCATTGGGGACAGACATAAATGAGTAGTCGTAGGGGGACACTCCTTCTCATTGCGCGGGGTGGCGTGTGCCGTTAAGCGGAGGGGGTGTATTCCCGACCCATCGTTTGGGCATACAATGGCTATTGTCTTGCTGCGGTGAAGGCCTGTCCGCTCCGCAGCTGTTTTCTACGGTTAAAGGAGAATGTATGTCCGTTGAGGTCATGAGGTCTGTGATCGAGGCCGCCGAGGGCCGCGTGCCCGTCGACACGCTGTTTACCAATGCGCGGATCGTCGACGTGTATGGCCAGCGTGTGGCGCCCGGTAGCGTTGCCGTCAAGGACGGTGTGATCGTCGGCGTGCTCTACGATGGTCGCGACGATGCCGCTGGCACCTACGAGGCAACTGAGGTCGTCGACTGCCAGGGTCGCTATCTCGCTCCCGGTTTTATTGACGGGCATCTGCACATTGAGTCCTCGAACATCCGTCCCGCCGAGTATGCTCGCATGGCCGCGACGCGCGGTACTACCACCGCCATTGCCGACAGCCACGAGATTGCCAATGTTGCCGGTCTCGACGGCCTGCGCTTTATGATCGAGGATGGTCGTCGTGCGCCCATCTCCATCAAGTACATGATGCCTTCGTGCGTGCCCGCACTGCCCGACGAGCAAGCGGGCGCTGTGATTACCGCCGCTGACATGCAGGCGTTTTTTGCCGAGCATCCGGGCGATGTCTTTGGTCTGGGCGAAATGATGAACCTGCCGGGCGTCTTTATGGCCGACCCCGAGACCTGTGCCCGCATCGATGCTGCCAACCAGACGCCGTCCAAGCAGGTTGACGGCCACGCGCCGCTCGTTGCCGGTATGGACCTCAACGCCTATGCCGCAGCGGGCATTATCGCCGACCACGAGTCGACGATTCCCGAGGAGGCGCTCGACAAGCTGTCCCGCGGCATGTATGTGATGCTGCGTGAGGGCACGTGCAGCCACGACCTGGCCAATTTGTCTCCGATGCTGCTGGAGAACCCTGCCCGCGCCCGCCGCTGCTGCTTTGCGACCGACGACCGCGCTCCCTCCGATGCTCTTTCGACCGGCATGATCGACAATGCCTGCCGCGTGGCCATCGAGGCCGGCATCGACCCGGTGGTCGCCATCTCCATGGCGTCCCTTTCCACGGCTGAGGCATTTGGCCTGGACCACGGCTGTCGCGACCCGCATGAGCTCCGTGGCGCGATCGCCCCGGGCAAACGCGCCGACCTGCTGTTGCTCGATGACCTGACGTTTGCCAAGGCTCCGCATCGCGTATATGCCGCCGGTGCTCTGGTGGCGCAGGACGGCACCTTTGTGGGCGAGATCGCACCCGAGATGGCCGAGGTTGCGGCCCTTGCCGATGAGCTGCGCGCCTCCGTTAAGCTGCCGAAGCTTTCGCTCGACGTGTTTGACTATGCCTTTAAGCCGGGCGAGGCCGTGATTGACGTGGTGCCGGGTAAGGCCATCACGGGCATGGCTCGCCCCGAGAGCGCCGAGGGCCTGCGCCGCATTATGCTGATCGAGCGCCACGGCCGCGGCGTGTCACTGCAGGCCGAGGGCGCCGACGGTGATGGTCCTGCGGGCCTGGGTCTCGTTGGCAAGCACATTGGTCGCGGCTGGGTGCGCGGCTTTACCATCACGGGCGGTGCCATCGCCTCGACGATTGGCCACGATTCGCACAACGTGTGCGTGGTGGGCGACAACGCGGCCGACATGATGGCTGCCGTCGAGGCTGTTGGCCAGGGCGGCCACGTGCTGGTACGCGATGGCGAGGTCGTAGCGCGCATCCCGCTGGCGCTCGGTGGCCTGATGAGCGAGGGCACGGCCGAGGATGTCGCCGCGCAGCACGACGACTTTATGGTCAAGGCGCGCGCCATGGGCATCGAGCCGCCGCTCGACCCCATCATGGGCATCATCTTCCTGCCCCTGCCGGTGATCCCGACGCTCCGCATCCGCCCCGAGGGCATGTTCGACGTCACCACCTTCACCTACGCCGACTAGTCATCGGGGACGTTCTTAAACGACTAGTCGTCGGGGACACTCTTCCGTGTGTCGCCTGCCGCCGCGGTCGTGGGCTCTCTGGCACGCGTGAGCTATTTGCCAGGTCTATGTAACGTTTACGCCCGCGGAGTCTTATTTGAGCTCCCTTTGGGTACGTTGGAATCGGATACACGTTCGATTCCAACAAGCCCGAAGGGAGCTTTTCTATGTTTAAACTGATTGCATCCGATATGGACGGCACACTGCTTGACGAAAACGGCCAGGTGCCTCCCGAGACCTACGAACTGATTCTGGCGCTACACGAGCATGGCGTGCATTTCGCCGCATCGTCAGGTCGTCGCTACGATCGCCTGTGCGAGTTCTTTGCGCCCGTTCGCGACAAGATGGACTTTGTCGCCGCTAACGGCGCCCAAGTCTACGCCGACGGTAAGATGGTAGACCGTGAGGTGTATTCCCACCTGGCGATTCGAAGGCTCGCCCAAGCCGTCAGGACGTTTCCCAATCTGCATCTTGCGCTCTTTGACCGAACCAAGTCCTTCCTGCTCGATGACGAGTGCAAGTTCGTGCGTGAGGTCGATAAGGACCTTCCCAATGCCGAGCGTATTTGGGAGCTGCCCGATCCCAGCGTAAATATCATCAAAGCGAGTATCTTTTGCGACGACAGTGCGGTTATGGACAGTGCGTACGTGCTACAGCGCGAACTTGGTCAGCTCTTTACTTTTGCGCCTTCGGGCAACGCGTGGATCGATGCCATGCAGCCCGGTGTGTCGAAGGCCTCGGGTATCGCGCAGCTCGCGGAGCATTACGGCATTGGTCGCGACGAGGTCATGGCGTTTGGCGACTCGATGAACGACTACGAGATCATTCGCTTTGTCGGCACGGGCTGCGCGATGGAAAACGCGCGCCCCGCGCTTAAGGCGGTGGCCGATCGCGTGGTGGGTTGTAACCGCGACCACGCCGTCCAGCAGGAGCTCCGTCGCGTGCTGGAGAGTCTCTCCTAATCCGGCAGATGGGGACGTTCCTTTTCTGCCGACAGTGGGGGACAGTCCTTGCAGCTTTTTGCGAAGAGTGTCCCCAGTGACTAGTCGTTTAAGAACGTCCCCAATGACTGACCAATGACTAGGCGAGGGCGGCCATAATGGTGCGGGCGACGCCGTCGTGGTCGTTGTCGTATTCGGTGATGGCGTCGGCGGCCTCGCGATCTTCGGGCTCGGCGTTGATCATGGCCATGCCATGGCCCGCTGCCTGCAGCATGGGGATGTCGTTGATGTTGTCGCCGAACGCCCAGGCGTCGGCGAGACGCTCGCCCAGATGCTCACACAGCCACGTGAGGGCCGTTCCCTTGGTGGCGCCTTCGCCCATAACCTCGATATTCATGGCGTACGAACGCGTGACCTCAATGCCTCCGAGCGTGTCGAGCGCCGCCGCGATGGCGTCGCGATCGGCGGGGTCGTGCCAGTACATAGCGATGCGTTCGAGCGTCTCGACCTCGTCGATCTTGCTGTCGATATTCATGTCGATCGGCGTTCGTGTGCGCTTGAGCGAAGCCGCGATGTGGGGGTCGCCGCCACAGAACTCATCCAGACGCCCGTATAGCGAGCGGGGGAGGAAGCACTGCCCATCCGCGAAGATATCGAAGGTCACATCGTGGCCGGCGGCAATGCGATGGATGCGGTGGGCAATGCCACGGTCGAGCGGACGGCTCAAGATGCACGTGGCGCGCGAGGCGTCGGTGGGCGTATCCTCGTCGAGCTGCCAGACGCTGGCGCCGTTGGCACAGACCGCGTAATGCACGGCGGGATGGGCGAGAATGGGCTCAAAGATGCCCGACAGTGGACGTCCCGTGCAGGGAACAAACTCGATGCCACGACGTGCGAGCTCGTCGAGCATCGCCCAGGTGGCATCGCTCATTTGCTTATCGCTCGTCAGCAGCGTCCCATCCATATCGGAAAACACAATCATTTGATGCAGCCCTTTCTACTGGCATAAAAAGCGTGGCCGAGGGCTTGGGTCCCTGGCCACGCTCGAGTTCTATAACGGTTCGCGTCCTAGCGGTCGGCGAGCGGCTTGTACTCCAGCGGCTCGATCACCGGACGATAGGCCGGGCGAATAATACGGTGCGCGCAGAAGAGCTCTTCCATGCGGTGCGCCGACCAGCCGGCCATGCGGGCGACGGCGAATAGCGGCGTAAAAAGCGTCTCGGGCACGCCGAGCATCTTGTAGATAAAGCCCGTGTACAGGTCGATGTTCGCGCAGATGGGCTTGGTCATGCCGTGGTCGCGCATGACCTGGGGTGCCAGGCGCTCGATGCGCTCGATGAGTGCGAACTCTTCGCCCAAGTCCTTCTTGGCTGCCAGTGAGCGCGCGTAACGGCGGCACACCTCGGCACGCGGGTCGCTCAGCGTGTAGACGGCGTGGCCCATACCGTAGATGAGACCCGTGCCGTCGAAGGCCTGCTTGTCGAGAATCTTGCCCAGGTAGGCTGCAACCTCGTCCTCGTCCTCCCAGTTGGAGACATGCGCGCGGATGTCCTCGTGCATAGACACGACCTTGGCATTGGCACCGCCGTGGCGCGGGCCCTTGAGCGAGCCGATAGCCGCGGCGTAAGCGGAATACGGGTCGGTTGCCGAAGAGGACAGCACGCGGCAGGCGAAGGTGGAGTTGTTGCCGCCGCCGTGCTCGGCATGCAGCATGAGCATCACGTCGAGCAGCATGGCTTCGTCGCGGGTGAATGCCATGCCGCCGCGCAACACCTGCAGGATAGTCTCGGCGGTGGAGAGGCCGGGTGTGGGGTGCGGTACATGAACCTCGGAGCCGCGGCGCTTGGCGACCGAGGCCATATGCGCGAAGGCGGCGATGCGGGGGAGACGGGCGAGCATGGAGATGGCGACGTCGATTTCGTGCTCGGGTGTAATGGCGTCGGGCTCGGCGTCGAAGGCGTAGAGCAGCAGCACGGCGCGCTGAAGCACATTCATGATGCTCGACGACACCGTGGTCATGGGGAACTCGCGGACGTATTCGTCGCTCAGATGTCTAAAGGCGCCCAGGCGCTCGCAAAAGCCGTCGAGCTCTTCCTTGTTGGGTAGCGAACCCGTGATAAGCAGATAGGCGACTTCCTCGTAGCCGTAGCGATTCTCGGCCTGGGCATTGTTGACCAGATCCTCGATGCTGTAGCCGCGAAGCGTGAGCTTGCCCTGATCGGGCACGACCTTTCCGTCGACCTTGTTGTAGCCGTGCACATCCGAGATGCGAGTGAGGCCCGCGACCACGCCCGAGCCGTCGGCATTGCGCAGGCCGCGCTTGACATTGTGCTCAACAAACAGGCCCTCGTCATAAGGGTCGGTCGGCAGGCCGTGGTAGAGGTTTTCGCTCTCAGACGAAATCTGGCGGCTTGCTTCGTAATCCAAGACCAGACGGCTCAGGTGGTCGTCGAAGCGGTAGTAGATTTTCTTGGCGTCGTAGGCCATGTGCGCTCCTCTCCGGGCCATGTGGTGACGTTGCGCCTGGGCGCACGTTGGGCCGTCTCCACGCAGCCTGTTCGCTACAGGCGGTACATAAAGTTAAAGACGTCCTCGCGCTGGATGGACACGTTGACGCCCGAAAGCTCGCCGGCCTCGGCCAGGGCCTTCTGCAGCTCGGCGAAATCGAGCTTGGACTCAGCGGTGTCGGCCAGCATGGTCATGGTGAAGATGTCCTCGATAATGGACTGCGTGATGTCGCGGATGTCGACGTTGGCCTCGCCCAGGACACGGGTGACGCCGGCGACGATGCCGGGGCGGTTCTTGCCAAGGACGGTGATGACGATACGGGAGGACGAGATCTCGGCCATGGGAAACCCTTTCGCGTGGTCGCGGCGCGCGCGGGGCGCTCCGCTACGGTACAGTGTTCATCATTGTACCTGTCTGGCGCAAAAAAGGCGCGCTCGCTGCGGCGTTACATGCCTGCAACATGAGCGTAAGGGGGAAGGCCGCACGGGGAAGAGCCGTCTGGCGCGTGTCCGGCTCGTGTTGGGTTGATTTCCGATCTCAGCCGAACACATTGAGCGGACAGGCCGTTCCCGCAGTCAGCCGAACGCCTCCGACGGCTGATTCCGAACTGGAAGCGGAGGGCATCCCCGCCCTTCGGTAGGGGATACCGCTCCGCGGCGCATGCCGCGGGCGGCGCCCCTATCGGACCACCGTGACCTCAGTTGGGATGGGCCCAGCACTGCCGCGTACTCGGTGAGCTAGAGCCAACTGTTCGTCTTCACGTCGCGTATGGCGATATTTCGGTCGTCCGGCTCGGTGATGCCGTAGCCGAACGCCTGGAGCGTCTCGATGGACTCCTGGATCCTCTGTTGGAACATGGGACCCGGATCGACCCTCGGCCCGAGGTGCCCGCGCCAAAGGCACGGCGTGGCGCGCAGCATGTTATGGATTTTGGAGATGGGCTCGATGTCGGCGTAGACGTTGAGCGTCGCCATGGCGTCCTTGTGGCCGAGGATCGATTGGAGCGCCTTGATATCGCCGCCTTGGCGGATCCACTGCGTTGCGAACGTGTGGCGAAGGCCGTGGAACGTGATCAGCTCGTCGTTGGTGCCCATGAGGCCGTTGGTCTCCGAGAACGTCTTGAACGCCCTGCGGATATAGCTTGTCGTCGCGAAGGTCGCGCCCGGCTCCGACAGGATGTAGCAGTCCCCGATCTCGACCGCCCCGGTAAGGCCGCGCAAGCGCAGCTTTCCGCAGTCGATCTCGTGGGTCTCCTTCAGGAAGGGGAGTAGGCCGACCGGGTCGATGGGGATACCCCTGGCGTCATGGGTCTTGGTGTCCTTGATGAACGAACCCATTCCCTTCGCGTACGCCACCGAGTGTCTGATCGAGATCAGGCCCGTCTCGAAATCCACATCGCACCACCGAAGGCCGCAGACCTCGCCGATTCGCATCCCCGTGTGCAGGGCGAGTACGACCGCCCTCTAATCCTCGGCGGACCAATCGAGTCCGAACTCCTTTCGGGCATCCTCTTCGCTCATGACTTCGAGAAGGTCTCCGGGTTGGCAACGAAGGGCGAGGCATAGCTGCTCGAGTGTGTTGAAGCGAATGCCGCGAATATGCCCTTTTTTAATACGGGACAGGTTCACGGGCGTGGTTCCAATCCTTTCGGCAAGTTCGTTCGAGGAAATCTTTCGCTCGGCCATGATCTTGTCGAGGCGAACAATTACGGGCATGGCGTTTCCTTATGCAATCTCGTCGGAGTCGAGGTACAGCTCTCGGGCGTACAAGAAGAGCTGGGAAAGCATGAACAGGACGATGCCGAGAACCAGAGAGGTCCAATCGAATGATGAAGCGATCTCTTGGGCGCCGACGGCCCCCTCGCCGCCAAACATCGAAACGGAGGTTTTGAGTGAGCCGGCGTAGAGGCTGGTGGCAGCTTGAACAACGAAGAGAATGCCGAGCACCTTCAAGCATGTCGCAGACCCTTTCTTGAAGGGGTCTCCGCTCTTGATCGTCCACACGAGAACGGCGCTGAGGATGGTCGTAGCGATACCGATGACGGCAGGGACCAATGTCGAGATCGCAAGGGCTGGATACGCGGGGGAGTCTGCAATTACAGGGTTGTCGAGCACTTCGATTGCTGGCTTTAAGGAGAACGCCACTTGTGCGATGGCGGTGGCGCAAAGGGTCGCAGAGGCTATCGCACATGCGATGCGGAAGGAATGAAGCCGGGGAGTGCGATTGTCGGAACTCATAATAACCTCCGAAGAATTTAAAAAACTCAGGTTACTTTTTAACAGTTTATGTTAAATTGACTTTGCCGGCAAGTAATCACAGCATACTGCAACCGAAACCCCTCTAGATTGGAGAGGATTATGTTCAGTACTGTTAAGTCGTGTAAGCTCTTGGTTTTCCTCGGCCTCGCTCTTTGTCTGTTGCTGCCGGGAGCCCCCGCTTTTGCGGATACCCCGATGCCTCCTTCCCAGGAGAGCAGCCAGTGTGCCCTCGTTGAGCCCCTCGGGTATACGGACGACGTCGTCGATACCTACTGGAGCTACAGCTGTCCTCGCGGCGTAAGCGGGCACAGCATCTCGATGTTCAACATCTCTTACAAGACGATCTCCTACCGAAATGGCTATCGCCGATCCGCGCATCATAGGGAATCCCGCCTCGCTGCAATGTGCTCCTGTGGTGTTCTTGGCACAACTGATAAATGGCAATTTGTCTATAGCACCTACTAGATGCGAGGAAGGACCGAGCATTTTGTTCGGCCCCTCTGTTCCGACTGGATGAGGTTAAGGTTGGCGATGAATATGCTCAAAATCTCGAAGGCGATCTTTAGGTCGCTTCTCTCCTCCAGGTCGCTCTGTGTTGTCGTTGTTGCGTTGATGGTTCTTTGTGCTCTGCCCGTCTTCAGGAGCGCGGCTGGCATCGACGGACGGGTCGAATACCTCGAGTCGGGAATAACCCGTGTTGAGCAGGAATTGTCAGCATCCTATGCGGATGCGCTTGTGAATGCGGGGGAGGACGGTGTCTATACCTCTTCATCAAGCATGCCCGCGCTTCTGTACCCTCTTGCCGCGGGACGTCTTATCTTGGCACCGCTCTCTCCCCTACTTCCGTTTCTGCAGATATCGGATGGAGAGTACACCTATTATGACGGATCGAAGGAGTACTTGCTATGGGTCGCAACGGCCGTTGCCGTCTCGTTCCTTGCCGCGCGTCTTAACAAACGTGAAAAGCTCATCATCCAGGCACCGATGGGCGAGCTGGGTAGACTTGTTGCATCGAGCGTATGGGCGAGTGTTTTTGCAATGCTTGCCGTCCTCGCCATCAATCTTCCAGGGATAATCGCCGCGCTTGTGAAGAATGGCCCGGGCTCGCCGTTCTATCCGATAGGCTACATTCAATATGCGACTCCGGTTATCAAACCGGCTTGGCTGGTGTTCGCGCAGACGGCCATCTTGCAATTCTTGGTGGCAGCGTTCATCTCGCTTGTCGTTCACCTTGCCGTGAAGATTGCCAATAACCCTACGCTTGGAATCGTGTTCGTATGTGCCCTGATGGGGGTGACGATGGTTCCCGGGTATTACGGAAGATCCATCGCTTTACGTGAGTTCGCCCTGTTGAATCCCCTTACGTATGCGAACACTGAGTTGACCGTCGGCGCCTATAGCCCGTACCCGACAACGCAGATAGTGAATCTGCCTGGACTTTGCTTCGAGCGTGGCGCGATTGCCCTCGTATGCGCAATCGGGATCGAGGTGCTGGCAATTAGCCTGCTTTGCGTTGCTGGAAAGAGCGGCTGCGCGTGCCCGATATCCCCGATTTGTCTTGAGAGAGGTTCCTTCACTGCATCGAGAACGGCAACTCGTTCGAGCGCTTGTGCCTCCGCCGTTGCATACGTAAGAACGATGGGGGAAACTGCTCCTGCGTTCTCCTACCCTCGCCGTATGCGCGATTGCAATGTCGACGACGATGCTGGCCCCGGCTCTGGTCGAGATGTTTCCTGACGCTGATAACGTTTCCGCTGTTCGGTATAGGGATGGGGAGCTCCGTTCAATAGATCGGTATCTAGAGCAGAACGCTGCGAATATGGACGTCGAGGGCAAAGCGGCCCTGGAAGACATGCGGGATGCTCTTTCGGGTTTCGTGTACGCGCCTATGCCTGCGGAGGGGTTTCGAAGCCTTGCGACGTACGAGCGCGCTCGAGGTGAGCTGGGCGCGGCAGATGCGACTCTCCTGCAATCGATCGGAATCGAGCCGGAGACTCCTTCTCGTGCGGAGGCGCGTGCCCTTCTGCTTGAGTCGATCGCGAGCTTGCCGGACCCCAAGGTTTACGAGTTAAGTACGAAGATGCCCCCATTAATCCTCCTTTCGTATCTCCAGGCAGCGCTTCCCTCCTTATTTTTGCTGTTGCCCGTGGTTGTCACATCGCTCGCGTGCACCCACCTGCAGTGTCGTTCCCTTCTGGTTCTCCAGATCCCCGCAACAGCGCATGTGCGTTTTCTGACGGCTGTTGCGCTGGCTCTCCTGCTTGGCTTGGTGCTGCTTTTGGTGTCGATGGTTCCCGCTGTCGTTGTGTCCGTGATTAAGAACGGTGCGGGTGGATCGGAGTATCCCGTCGCTCTCATTCGGGCGGGAGCTTCGACAACGTCCATGGTGGGGGAGGCGGTGTTGTGCAGTATTCCGTTGCTGGTCATGGCATACGGCGTGATTTCCGTCGTCGCTGCGTTGACAGCAGCGATTAGCCGCAACCCCGTTGTCACCGGAATGGTTTGCGCGGTTCTCTTGGTGTTGGGTTCGTTGAGCGCTCATGTTGAAAGCGTGGGCATGGGCGTCGCGCTGCTGGCTCCATTCGCCTCGTTTGATCCCGCTTCCCAGGTGGGGACGATTGGGTTCCCTGGGCGAGGGACGAACGCGATGCCTTTTGGAGAGGTCGTCGGCGCATCGGGCGCTCTGCTAGTGGTCTTGGGCGCCGTATCTCCGTTGATGGTGCGCCTGAGTGTTCCAAAGATCGAAAGGGGATGATCTCGATGATTGACCTTCAAACGCTGACGATCTCTTATGGAAAGAAGGTGCTCGTAGATTCGGTGAACGCTGAGTTTGCCCCGGGTACGGTCTACGGTCTCGTCGCTCCGAACGGGCATGGAAAGACGACGTTGCTGCGTGCGATGGCAGGTTTGCCGGGTCCTCGCGTGGACGGGAGCATCGTTCTGGATGAGGTGCAGGGTACGGGTGCGAGAGAGGTCCGTTCTATGATCTTCTATGCACCTGGTGAGGGGACGCTGCTGTATCCCGGATTGCGTGCGGAAGATCACCTCAAGATGGTTTGCGATATGTGGCCGCATGCTCGCGATATCGAAGAGATAGTGGAACAAACGCAGATAGGCGAGTTCGCGAAGATGAGGATCCGCACTCTGAGCCAGGGCATGAAGCAGCAGCTTACCCTGGCGATTGCGTATGCGACGGGCGCGCGGTACCTTCTATTAGATGAGCCCATGAACGCGCTCGACCCCAGCAGGGTGGACTTGCATTCCGAGATTCTCAGGAAGCTGGCCGATTCTGGTACGTGCATCATCATGTCATCCCACATCTTGGATTCGGTCGATAGGCTGTGCGATGAGATTCTGTTTTTGAAGGATGGGAGGCTCATTAGAAGCATTCCGCAAGATGATGCTGCGCCGAAGTCTCCTGGATCCCATTTCGCAAAGCCTGCCGGACGCGCCGAGGGTGCGCTAAGCACGTATCGGCGACTCTACGAAAAGGGCGGGTAGAAATGCAAGTTAAAAATCTATGTGGCCAATGTGATACCGTTGAACCCGCATATCGATACCGCTCAGCCATTCGCCTCGCCCCCGTCGCACGTATCTTCATCCGGTCTGTTACTTTTAATCTAACAATTCTTTGAGGAACGTAGGTGCTTCTAAATGTACTGTCGACTTCTTCTCAAACTAATCCTAAGAGACAAGGCCGTATGGATTTGTACGCTCGTTCTCGCTGCAGCCTTTTCCGTCCCCATTGCGTTCAATTCACCCATCTACGGGCCCTTCTTTATGAAACAGGGCATGCAGAGCTTTGTCGACGCATTCAATACGCGCGCGCCCCAGGCCAGCGGCACAGACCTATCTCCAGAGCAGCAAAATGACGCGGAGCTTGCAAGATACGCGAACGCCGCCCTTGCCGCTCAAACCGACGCCGCCTTTCTCGATTCTGCCGAGAGCTACTACGCGCTCATGGGCGAAGGCTTCCAATCCGGGTCCATCGTGGGAGACCAAGAGACCAATGACGCAGCGCTCGCATATTGCCGTGCCCTGAGCAGCTCCGGCATCACGGATATCCCGGCCTCCGCAAACGACCTGCCATTCCTTTCCTTCCTGCCTTACGCCATTGCCACGGCGCCGTCTTTCCTTCCCTTCATCCCCTTCCTTCTCTCGTCGATACTCGTGCTCGGCGCCACAAGGCCCGGGACCCTGGCGGCAAAGGCGCCCGTGCCCAAATTCCGGCGCCTTATTCAGATCGTGCTTTCGATAATCGTCGCGGGGACCGCGATGCTCCTCGCCGGCCTCGCACCCGGGGGCATTTACGCCTTGGTCCTAAACGGCTTCGGGCAAATTGGGTACCCGATCGCCTTCTTCCATGACGGCGCGCTTACCACCACGACCGCGGGAAACGTCTTCACAGCCCTGCTTCTCGCGCTGCTTGCGGGCGGAACCTTGATATCCGTTTGCTCCGCCGTCATATCGACCGCAACGAGGCGCGTCCTCGCGGGCCCCCTTACCTCCGCGCTGCTTGTCGCGGCCCCGGCATTCCCGTTATTGTCCGATTCGGCACTAGGGCATAATGCCGTGCTCGGGCTCCTGCCACTGCCCGTATTCTCGCCTATCGAGGCAACGGGTTACGTAGGATGCTTCCCGACAGAATTCATTGGCTCCGGTTCAGGCAGCGCATCGATGCTTGCCGTGGCCCTGGCATACGTCGCGGTCTTTTTTACGGTCGGCGCCGTTGCGACACGTTCCCCCAAACAGCCTGGACCCGCGAAAAAGCACCATGGGCTCGAGCTTCTAGACGCGAGCGTGGGATACGGAAGCACGACGATACTTTCAATCGGGTCGCTTTTCCTGAGCCCGGGAACGGCGGCGGGCCTCGTTGCTCCCAACGGCTCGGGGAAAACCACCCTTCTTGAAGCGCTGTCGGGCCAATTTCCCACCCGCATCCGCTCGGGAAGCCTGGCGGCAGACGGAATCTGCCAACGTCGATCAGCCGAATTTGCAGAACTCGTCTACCTGAGCTCTTCGGGCAGCGCGGATCTCTATCCCACGCTATCGGCCATCGAGCACCTTGCTTTCGTTAGGGAGGCGTGGAAATCGGCCGCCGACATCGACTCGCTCTGCGACTCCCTCGGAATCTCCCCATATCTCGACAAGCCGACCCGTAAACTCTCGACAGGAATGAAGCAGCAGGTAAAGCTTGCCATGGCGATAGCGACCGATTGCCCGTACCTCATCCTCGATGAACCGCTGAACGGCCTCGATCCGGGAAAACGGAAAACCTCCTGCGACGCGATGCGCAGCGAGGTGGCGCGGGGACGCAGCGTGCTCATTTCAAGCCATCTGCTCGACGACCTGGCAGACCTTACCAACTCGTTCTACTTCATCGAAGCCGGCACGCTCGTGGAAAAGATCAAGTCGTCCTCGCAGACGCTCAAGCAGGAATACCTCGATACATACGAGAGATGAATGTGGGGGAGTGTTCGGATGAAGTTGATATTTAAGGTCCAGCTCGTGTTGTGCCGAAAAGACCGTGAACCTTTTGTGGGACGCGCGGCGCCGTGGTACCATAGCCGAGTTTGTTGTCTTGGTCGGAAACCAAGACGCCTTATGCGCTGATCGGTAACCAGCGCCTGACCAATAAGGAGTCCTACCATGAAGCAGGGTATCCATCCCCAGTATGTCGAGTGCACGGTGACGTGCTCCTGCGGCAACACCTTCAAGACGCACGCTACCGTGTCCGAGATGAAGGTCGAGCTTTGCAACGAGTGCCACCCGTTCTACACCGGCCAGCAGAAGTTCGTCGACACCGGTGGACGCGTCCAGCGCTTCGCCGACAAGTTCGGTGGCGCCGCTGCCGCCCAGCTCAAGAAGGCTGAGGAGGCCAAGGCTGCCAAGGCCGCCAAGGCTGCTGAGGCCGAGGCCGCTCGCAAGGCCGCCGCTGAGGCTAAGGCTGCCGAGAAGGCTAAGCGTGCCGCTAAGTTTGCCGAGGAGGCTGCCAAGCAGGCCGCAGAGGCTCCCGCAGAGGCTCCCGTCGAGGAGGCCGCTGCCGAGGCCGAGACCACCGAGGCTGCTGAGTAAATAGCTCGCCGCGGAATCGCTCGCATTCATGGCATAAGGGCCGTGCATCCGTTCGGGTGCGCGGCCCTTTTCTTTTTATTGGTGCAAGCTAACCTGTCCCCGTGGCACCAGGTTGGTGCGAAGGGGGCAGGTTGATTTGCACCAAATGGCAGAGAGACAGCGTTTTCCCAGATAGAAGCTGCCAAAATAAACCAGTCCCTTTTTGGCGGGCTGTCGTAGTTATTACGTGGTCGAGCGTGTCGACCGCATAGGCGGCGCCTTGTTTGGCTAAAGTACAAATATCTGTGTTTAACTCGTCCAAGGTTTCATGCCGCGGGCGATGGCCAAAAAGGAAAACCACATGGGATTCATGTCAAAGCTGCTGTCCTTTGGATCCGATAAGGACCTTAAGCGCTACTACAAGATCGTCGACCAGATCAACGGTCTTGAGCCCCAGTTTGAGAAGATGACCGAGGAAGAGCTCCGCGCCCAGACCGATAAGTTCCGTGAGCGCTACGCCAACGGCGAGTCGCTCGACGACATGCTCCCCGAGGCTTTTGCCACCGTGCGCGAGGCTTCCAAGCGCACCATGGGCATGCGCCACTTTGACGTGCAACTCATTGGCGCCATGGCACTGCACGAGGGCCACATCGCCGAGATGAAGACCGGCGAAGGTAAGACCCTCGTCTCCACGTTGGCTGGCTATCTCAACGCTATTGCCGGCAAGGGCGTGCACGTCGTTACTGTCAATGATTACCTTGCCAAGCGCGACTCCGAGTGGATGGGCCGCATCTACAAGTACCTGGGAATGACCGTCGGTCTGCTCCAGAACAACATGCCGCTCGAGCTCAAGCGTCCGGCCTACCAGGCAGACGTCACCTACGGCACCAACTCCGAGTTCGGTTTCGACTACCTGCGCGACAACATGGTTACCCGGCCCGAGCAGCGCGTACAGCGCGGCCACAACTACGCCATCGTCGACGAGGTCGACTCCATCCTGATCGATGAGGCTCGCACCCCGCTGATTATCTCGGGCGCCGGCACCAAGTCCGCCAGCACCTATAAGGACTTCGCGCGCGCCGTGCGCGGCCTGGAGCGCGGTGAGGACGTGTCGCACGACATGCTCACCGCCACCGAGGACGTCGAGCCCACGGGCGACTACGTCATGGACGAGGCCAAGCACACCATCGCCGCCACCGAGCGCGGCCTTAAGAAGATCGAGCGCCGCCTGGGCATCGATGACATCTATGCCGACCTCTCGGGCCAGCTGGTCAACCACCTGCAGCAGGCGCTGAAGGCCCAGTACATGTTCCACCGCGACAAGCAGTATGTGGTCACCAACGGCGAGGTCAAGATCGTCGACGAGTTCACCGGCCGCATTATGGAAGGCCGCCGTTACTCCGAGGGCCTGCACCAGGCCATCGAGGCCAAAGAGGGCGTGCTCGTACGCGAGGAGAACCAGACGCTGGCCACTATCACCTTGCAGAACTACTTCCGTCTGTATGACAAGCTCTCCGGCATGACCGGCACGGCACTCACCGAGGATGCCGAGTTCCGCGAGATCTACAAGCTGCCCGTCGAGGTCATCCCCTCCAACAAACCCGTTCAGCGTGTTGATCACGAGGACCTGGTGTACCGTACCATTCAGGCCAAGTACAACGCCGTCGCCGACGATGTCGAGCAGCGTCACGCCAAGGGCCAGCCGGTCCTGGTGGGCACCGTCTCCATCGAGAGCTCCGAGAAGCTGTCGGCCGCCCTTACCAAGCGCGGCATCGCGCACGAGGTCCTCAACGCCAAGCACCATGAGCGCGAGGCTCATATCGTTGCCCAGGCCGGACGCTACGGCGCCGTGACCATCGCTACCAACATGGCCGGTCGTGGTACCGACATCCTGTTGGGCGGCAACCCCGACGAGCTGGTGCGCGAGCGCCTTGAGTACGAGGGCCTGACCATGGAGGACGTGACGCCCGAGCAGCTTGAGCAGTTTAACGCCGAGGCCAAGGAGACCTGCAAGGCCGAGCGCGAGCGCGTGCTTGCCGCCGGCGGCCTGACCGTTATCGGCACCGAGCGCCACGAGTCCCGTCGTATCGACAACCAGCTGCGCGGCCGCTCCGGCCGTCAGGGCGATCCGGGCGAGACCCAGTTCTACCTGTCGCTCGAGGACGACCTCATGCGCCTGTTCGGCGGCGACAAGATGGACCGCGTCTCCAAGATGATGGTCACGGCCGACATGGGCGACGACATGCCCATCCAGCACAAGATCATCTCCAAGGCCGTCGAGAGCGCCCAGCACAAGGTCGAGAGCATCAACTTCTCCATGCGCAAGAGCGTCCTTGAGTACGACGACGTCATGAACAAGCAGCGCCAGGTCATCTACGCTGAGCGCAATAAGATTCTGGACGGCAAGGACCTGACCGACCACATCACCGAGGTCATGCACGACACCGTGTACCGCTGCGTTCAGGAGTTCTGCACCAAGGACAGTCACGATGGCGAGCGCGACCTGGAGGGCCTGCGCAAGTGGGTTGTGGAGCTCACCGGCCACATCGATACGCCGAAGTTCCCCGACGAGGATTATGAGGCTCTGGCTGCCGATGTCCTGGCTTACGTAGAGAAGTGCTACAACATGAAGGCCGAGCGCTTGGGCGAGGACCTGATGCGCGAGCTCAACACCCAGGTCATGCTGCGCGTCATTGATACCCGCTGGATGAACTACCTGCAGGAGATGGACTATCTCAAGACCGGCATCGGCCTGCGCGGCTTTGGCCAGCGCGACCCGCTGGTCGAGTACAAGACCGAGGCCTACGGCGCGTTCCAGATCCTCGTCGACACCATGTACGAGGATTACCTGCGCACGGTTCTGCGCATCGAGATCAAGGCTGCCCCGCGTGCCGTGGAGCACAAGGAAGAGCCCGCGCTCGAGGGTGCGCGCTTCTCCGGTCCTGCCGAGGTCGATGGCGACAACGGCAACTCGGTGCTGCGCAAGCAGGCGCAGGTGCAGGCCCGCACGGCTGTCCAGGGTGGTCCGGCTGCCGTCAACAACGGTGGCAAGGTGACCACCTATCGCAAGTCCGAGAGCGACGATCCGTACGTCAACGTGGGCCGCAACGACCCGTGCCCCTGCGGTAGCGGCAAGAAGTTTAAGTACTGCCACGGCAGGAATCGTTAATGGCTGAGGCTTTAGAGGTAACGCTCGCCGAGCTGGACGCGTTTGCGGACCGGCTCGGCGAGGGCGAGTCGTATCTCCACTTGGACGAAAAGCGCACGCGCGTGACCGAGCTCGAGGCCAAAAGCGTGGCCCCCGGCTTTTGGGATGACGCCGACGCCGCCCGTGCCACCATGGAGGAAATCGCGCGCACCAAGGAAGATATCGCCGCCGTGGACAACGCGCGCGGCGAGCTTTCCGATGCCCGCGCCGCGCTGGAGCTTGCCGAGGAGATGGGGGATGACCCCGATGCCGCCGCTCTTCGCGAGGAGGCTACAGCCACGGCTGAGCGCCTGGCCCGTGCCATCGATGAGCTTGAGCTTTCGAGCTGGTTTACCGGTGAGTTCGATCACGGCGATGCCATTGTGACCATCAAGCCCGGACAGGGTGGTCTGGAGGCCCAGGACTGGACCTTCATGCTCTTTAAGATGTACATGAAGTACTGCCAGCGTCGCGGCTGGAAGGTCACGATTAACGACTGCCCCGCTGCTGAGGTCATCGGCATCGACCGCGCGACCTTTACCGTCGAGGGCAAGGACGCATTTGGCATGCTGCGCGCCGAGGCCGGCGTCCACCGCTTGGTTCGCATTAGCCCCACCGACGACAAGAAGCGCCGCCAGACCACGTTTGCCGGCGTCGAGGTCATCCCCGTGCTACCCGATGATATCGACATCGAAATCAGTCCCGATGACATCCGCGTGGACGTGTACCACGCGAGCGGCCCGGGCGGTCAGGGCGTTAACACCACCGACTCCGCCGTGCGCGTGACGCATTTCCCCAGCGGCATTGTGGTCACCTGCCAAAACGAGCGCAGCCAGATCCAGAACAAGGCCGCGTGCATGCAGATCCTCAAGGCTCGCCTGTACGAGATTGAGCTCGAGAAGCGCGCCGAGGCCCTGGATGAGATTCGCGGACCCAAAACCACGATTGGTTTTGGCAACCAGATCCGCAGCTACGTGCTCTACCCGTATCAGATGGTTAAGGACCTACGCACGGGCGTTGAGACCAGCAACGTCGAGGCAGTTCTTGACGATGGCGACCTGGACCCGTTTGTTATTGGCTATCATCGCTGGGCCACCGGCAACGCCGATGCAGAAGGCTCGGAGATCTAAAACATCGGGCGGCTTCAAGCCGATGCTAAGCCCAACGGTTGGACGGGTTTGTATCCGGAATAAACCCTGCGCAGGGGTGGTTTTTGTCCGGCGAATCGGTAGAATCGAATACAGCAAGAAGTTCGAAGCGCATCCGTTTGGGTGCGCTTTTTTGAGGGAGGCAGCATGGCATATCGTCTGGACATTAAGCGTATTCTTTCGATGAACTTCTTTCACGACCTGCCCCAGATTATGTTGGGGTGCGCTCTGGCCGCTATTGCGACCGACCTGTTT
Source organism: Collinsella sp. AM36-4AA (assembly GCF_003467795.1). Taxonomy (NCBI): domain Bacteria; kingdom Bacillati; phylum Actinomycetota; class Coriobacteriia; order Coriobacteriales; family Coriobacteriaceae; genus Collinsella; species Collinsella sp. AM36-4AA. The sequence goes on along the minus strand of NZ_QSHS01000016.1, from coordinate 36,251 downwards.
TTGATTCCCAACGGCCTTGCTGCCGGTGGCGTTACGGGCCTTGCCACCATTATCCAGGCGGTCGGCGCATCGCGCGGTCTATCGCTTCCCGTTGGTATTCAGACGATCGTGATGAACGCCTTGCTGCTGCTGGTCGTTATGCGCGAGGGTGGCATGTTCTACGTGGTGCAGACGGCGACGGGCTTTGTGCTGCTGGGCTTTTTCACCGACCTGTTCGCTCCGTTTGTGGCGCCGCTGGCACATGCCGATCTGATGCTGCCCGCTATGTGGGGCGGCATCATCACGGGCATCGGTTATGGCATGGTGCTGCGCGCCGGCGCCAACACCGGCGGCTCGGACACGATTGGCCAAATCATCTCGCGTAATACCTCGCTGCCCGTGGGCTCGACCGTCATGGCGATCGATGTTGCCGTATGTGCGCTGTCGGCTCCGGTCTTTTCAATCGAAAATGCACTATATGCAGGCCTTTCGATGGTCATTAGCGGCTACGTGATCGATGCCGTGGTCGATGGTGGCAACAAACGCCGTATGGTACTCATCATCTCGGACAAGTTCCCCGATATCGCTGCCGATATCATGTATGGCCTGGGTCGTGGTTGTACCAAGTTTAAGGCGACTGGCATGTATTCGGGTGCCGAGAAGCCGGTGATCATGGTCATCGTGAGCCGTCGGGAGCTCAATACCCTCAAGACGATCGTGCGCGAGCGCGATCCTCACGCCATTGTGACGGTCGCCGACGTTACGGAAGCCTTCGGCGAGGGATTCAAGGACATTAGCGCGTAGGGCCGACCGCGTCCCATCCAAAAGACGTTCACATTGATAAACCGTTTCATCAGCGGTTCTGCCTGCTCAATTGTTCAAATAATGATAAAAACTCTGGTAAAGCCATCAGTTTCCAGCATAATGAATGACGTACGTGCATTGCGGCTGTGTTGGGATTACCTTCGGTGCCGTGCGCATTTTGTCTAATGAGGATGAAAGGAAGGCACAATGAGCGACGAAGAGCTCAAAAAGGTTGCCAACGAGGTAAGGAAGGGCATCGTCACCGGCGTGCACGCTGCCAAGTCCGGCCATCCGGGCGGTTCGCTCGGCGCTGCCGACATCATGACCTATCTGTACTTTGAGGAAATGAACGTCGACCCGTCCGATCCCCGCAAGGCCGATCGCGACCGTTTTGTGCTCTCCAAGGGCCATTGCGCTCCGGGCCTGTACGCCGTGCTCGCCGAGCGCGGGTTCTTCCCCAAGGAGGATCTTGAGACGCTGCGCCACATCGGCAGCCACCTGCAGGGTCACCCCAACATGAACGACACCCCGGGCGTCGACATGTCCACCGGCTCGCTCGGCCAGGGCATTTCCGCCGCCGTGGGCATGGCCGTTGCCGCCAAGCACTGGGGCGATACTTATCGCACGTACGCCCTGCTGGGTGATGGCGAGAGCGAGGAGGGCCAGGTCTGGGAGGCCGCCATGTTTGCCGGCAACCAGCAGCTCGATAACCTCTGCGTGATCGTCGACCACAACGGCCTTCAGATTGACGGTCCCGTCGAGGAGGTCAACGACCCCATGCCGCTCGCCGACAAGTTCCGCGCGTTCAAGTTCCACGTGGTTGAGCTCGCCGACGGCAACGACTTCGACCAGATCCGCGCCGCCTTTGCCGAGGCTCGCGCCACCAAGGGGCAGCCGACCGCCATTATCGCCGAGACCACAAAGGGCAAGGGCGTGTCCTTTATGGAGAACCAGGTTGGCTGGCACGGCAAGGCCCCCAACGATGAACAGTTTGAGCAGGCCATGGCAGAGCTCACGGCCGCCGGAGAGGAGCTCTAGGATGGCAGACGTCAAGAAAATCGCCACGCGTGTAAGCTACGGCGAGGCCCTCGTCGAGCTTGCCAACGAGCACGATGACTTTGTGGTCCTCGACGCCGACCTGGCCGCCGCCACGCAGACCGGTAAGTTTAAGGCCGCTTGCCCCGACCGCTTCTTCGATGTGGGCATTGCCGAGAGCAACCTGATGGGCGTCGCCGCCGGTATCGCGACCACTGGTCGTGTTGCCTTCGCGAGTACCTTTGCCATGTTCGCTGCCGGTCGCGCCTTTGAGCAGGTCCGCAACTCCATCGGCTACCCGCACCTCAACGTCAAGATCGGCGCCACGCACGCCGGTATTTCGGTCGGCGAGGACGGCGCCACGCATCAGTGCTGCGAGGATATCGCCCTCATGCGCGTCATCCCCGGCATGACCGTGATCGTTCCCGCCGACGACGTCGAGGCCCGCGCCGTGACGCGCGCCGCCTACGAGTGCGACGGCCCGGTGTACATGCGCTTCGCCCGTTTGGCCTCGCCGGTTATCAACGACCCCGAGACCTACAAGTTCGAGTTGGGTAAGGGCATTGTCATGCGCGAGGGCGCCGATGTGACCATCATCGCTTGCGGTCTGATGGTCGGCGAGGCCCTCGAGGCCGCCGAGCAGCTCGCTGCCGAGGGCATCGACGCCGAGGTCATCAACATGCACACCATCAAGCCCATCGACGCCGACCTGGTCGTCAAGAGCGCTACCAAGACCGGCCACGTCGTGACCGTCGAGGAGCACTCCGTGATCGGTGGTCTGGGCAGTGCCGTCGCCGACGTCCTGTGCGAGCAGTGCCCGACGCCGCTCAAGAAGATTGGCGTCAACGACACCTTCGGCGAGTCCGGCCCGGGTGCCGAGCTCCTGCACAAGTACGGCCTGGACGCCGCCAACATCGTGGCAACCACCAAGGAGTTCTTGGCATAAGGCAAGACGAGGCAAAGTATCGCGTCGACAACCGCAAACAAGCCAGAACAGGGGTGTCCTCAAAGAGGGCGCCCCTGTTTATGCTGAATTTAAATTAGAGTCCTGCCAAGCAAAGTTCCCATGGGGAAACGGGCCCATCCCAACAAAGTGCAATTCAGACCCTTCCAACTTTGTATGCGCAGCATCTCAAGTTGGTGCGTCGGCCCCATAGTAGCCGCAGGCCGGGCGCAGGGTTACCTCCCAAATCTTTCCGCAGCGCAGGCCGGCGTTTGTCCGCAGCTCCGCAGGAGCAGGACAAATGCCGGCCATGCGCGAGGACGATTTGGGAGGTAACCCTGCGCCCGGCCGGTGAGACCCAAACCCCGCCATGCTTCTTATGTGCAGTAAAGCTAATGCTGCTAAAATACAAAGCGCTCATGTAGTTTAAACGCACGACGATAAGGAGCACCAGTGGGTAACCACTTCCGTACCTCCGGTGCGGGCGACGATGCCCCCAAGACGCAGACAGGCGTCCAGGGCAGTCGTTTCGCCACTCCGGATTCAGAGGGTCAGCCTGTTGCTCAGGCCCCCGCTCAGCCGGCAGATCAGGCACAGCCGGCATCCGATCCCTTTGCCTACAATCCCACCAGCGATGTCGCGCTTTCCGGCACGGCGGGTTTTGAGCCCGTTCAGGCCGTGACCGCTCGCGTGGAGCAGCCTCAGGCTGGTGCCGCCACGCCGCAGCCTACCATGGCCGGCATTCCCGACCCCATGGCCCCTGCGACGCCGGTTCCTCAGCCTGCGCAGTCCGGTCTCTTTGCCGCTATTCCCGATCCCACGCAGCCTGCTGCCCCGGTGGTCGAGAGCGATCAGGCCGCCGAGGTCGCAAGCCTCGATAACGCGCTCAACAACCCCGATTTTACGTCGGTGTTTGCGCCCATCGATCCGCAGGCCAGCCGCAAGAAGATGGCCAAGCAGGCCGGTGTCGAGCCCGTCATCCTTATGGAGCATGTCACCAAGATCTATCCGGCACAGCCCAACAAGCCCGCACTCGACGACATCAACATCGAGATCTATCCGGGCGAGTTCGTCTTCCTGGTCGGTCACTCCGGCTCGGGTAAGACCACGCTGCTGTCGACGCTCAACCGCGACGTCAAGCCGACAAGTGGCCGCATCCTGGTTGCCGGTCAGGACCTCATGAAGATCAAGAACCGCAAGGTTCCGTTCCTTCGCCGCCAGATTGGCGCCGTGTTCCAGGACTTTAAGCTTCTGCCGCAAAAGACCGCCTACGAAAACGTGGCGTTTGCCCTGCAGTGCATCGGCAAGCCCAAGGGCGTCATTCGCAGCCAGGTGCCCGAGGTGCTGCGTCTGGTCGGTCTGGCCGATCAGATGGACTCGCTGCCCGACCAGCTTTCCGGTGGCGAGCAGCAGCGCGTCGCCGTCGCCCGCGCTATGGTCAACCGTCCGCCGCTGCTGATCTGCGACGAGCCCACGGGTAACCTCGACCCGGCGATCTCGCTGGGCATCATGAAGCTGCTCGAGCGTATTAACCGCACCGGCACCACCGTGATCGTCGCCACGCACGACCGCGAGATGGTCGATAGCATGCACCGTCGCGTGATCGCCCTCGAGGGCGGCCACGTTATCCGCGACCAGGAGAGGGGAGGTTACGGCAACTATGGCACCAACTAACGTGGGCTACTCCTTCAAAGAGGCAATCAGTCACTTCTTCCGTAACTGGACTACCTCGCTCGGCGCCGTCATCACGATCTTCCTTTCGCTGTTTATCATCGGCCTGTTCATCATGGGCTCCGCGATGCTGAACTCCGTGATCGGCACCGTCGAGGATCAGGTTGTCATCAACGCGTTCATTAGCGATGACGCCGATCAGGCCGATGTTCAGGCTTTTGAGGCCGAGCTTAAGACGTGGAATAACGTCAAGTCCGTTACCTATAAGGACAAGGACGACGCGCTGGCCGAGTATACGAGCAAGATGTCGGGCAACGCCGACGCCACCATGAGCGCGCTCGATGGCCAGAACCCGCTGCCGGCTTCGTTTGCAATTGAGATGGACGATCCGTCCAAGGTCGAGAGCACGGCAGAGAAGCTCAAGAAGAACGCCGACTTCCAGAAGATCGCGGATGACGGCGACGTCAACGCGAGCGTGCTGTACGGCCAGGAGGAAGTGAGCCGCCTGTTCCAGGTGACCAACTACATCCGCATCGCCGCCGTGGTGCTCGTTGGCCTTCTGACCTTTATCGCATTCATCTTCATCAACAACACGATTCGCCTGTCCATCACGGCGCGTCGTCGTGAGATTGCGATTATGCGTCTGGTCGGCGCCAGCAACGGCTTCATTCGTGGCCCGTTTATCACCGAGGGCGTACTGCAGGCCATTTTGGGCTCGCTGCTTTCCATCGGCGTTCTGGAGCTGCTGCGTAATCTGATGATTCCGCGTCTGCAGGAGAGCATCGGCTGGATGTCGTTTGCCCTGCCGATGCAGTACTACCTGGTGACCTATGCTGCGCTGATTCTGGTCGGCGTGATTATCGGTCTCTTTGGTTCTGCCATCGCCATGCGCCGCTACCTGCGCGTGTAGGCATGCCTGGAATTCATCCCTTCCAACGGGTCGTCTCTTATGGGGCGGCCCGTTTTTTGATCTCTAGGGGACGGCAGGAAAGCGAATCATTTGGGTAGACTCTTTGGAGTTCGTCATCGATAGCAAGGAGGCGCCATGGGGCGCAATAACAAGCATAAGCGCGGTGCTCGCAATAAGCGTGGGCCGGTGCGCAGCGAACGCCGTCCGAGCCTGACCGGGCGCGTGCAGCTCCATGAGCATGGCGCCTATGTCATAACCGAGAGCGGCGACTACAAGGTTATGGGCCGCGGTAAGCGCGAGATCATGGATGGCGATACCGTTGCCGTGAGCATTAAGAACAGCCCGCACGGTGAGCGGCGCGCCGTGATCGAAGGCGTGGTTGAGCGCGCAGCCATAAGCGTGGTGGGTACGTACCAGACCGCTGGTCCGCTCGGTGTGATCGAGCCGCTCGATTCGCGCCTGAAGGCCGACTTCTTCATTCTGCCCGAGGATACCTCGGCGGATCGTCTGGGCGTCCACCCGGGTGATGCCGTTGTCGTGCGCATTTTGACCTACCCGACGCGCCTGGAATCGGGCACCGTGACGATCGAGCGCCGCATTGGCGGAGATGACGCGCCCGATTTGGGCGTTCAATACGTGATGGCGCGTTACGGCTATACCGATAGCTATCCCGAGGCCGCGCTGGACGAGGCCGAGGGGCTTTCGCTCGATGTGTCCGCGGCGCTTAAGGACCCGCTCCGCCGCGATCTGCGCGACCGCTTTGTCATCACGATCGACCCGGTCGACGCGCGCGACTTTGACGATGCCATTTCGCTTGAGCGCACGCCCGAGGGTGGCTACAAGCTGGGTGTGCATATCGCTGACGTTTCTCACTATGTGGCTTGGGACGGGCATATCGATCTTGAGGCTCGCCATCGTACGACATCGGTGTATCTGGCCGATCGCGTGCTTCCCATGCTGCCCGAACGCCTGTCCTGTGACCTATGCTCGCTTCGCCCTGACGAGGACCGTCTTGCGTTTACCGTTGACATTGAGCTCGATGCGCAGGGTCGCGTGCGGCATTACGATCCTTACCCCAGCGTGATTCGCTCGCGTGTGCGTATGGACTATGACGGCGCCGAGGCGCTGCTGGTGCGTGCCGGCGCGGTTGAGTATTCGGTGCTGGAAGGCGCCGCTGAGGATGTTGCGGCTGCTGAGGCCTCGCGCGAGGAGGCGCTTGAGCGCGGTCTTGCGTGCGAGGAAACTGCTCGCGGCTATAACGTCGACCTCGGCGATTTCCTTGTCGCCGCCAACGAACTCGCCGAACTTCGCCGTCGTATTCGTCGTGCCCGCGGCTCAGTCGATTTTGACACGGCCGAGATTCGCGCTCTATTGGATGAGGACGGAGTACCCGTGCAGATTGTGGCGCGCGAGCGTTCGTGTGCCACGTCGCTTATCGAGGAAGCCATGCTACTCGCCAACGAGTGCGTTGCAGAGTGGCTGGCAGACCGTGATATCGAGGCCTGCTATCGCGTGCATGAGGATCCGAGCCCCGATAGCCTGCACGGTGCCGCCGTTGCGCTGGCGCAGCTAGGCATCATCGACGATCGCCGTGCTGCCGGTATCGCCCTGGGGAGTCCCGATGAGCTACAGGCTGCAGTTGATGCTGCCGCCGGTACGGCCAACGCACCGCTCGTCAACACGCTGCTTCTGCGCAGCATGCAGCGCGCACTGTACAAGCCGCGCAACGAGGGCCACTTTGCGCTCGCCGCGCCGTGCTACTGTCACTTTACGAGTCCCATCCGTCGCTACCCCGATCTGGTGGTGCACCGCGTGCTCAAACTGCAGTTGGCCTATGAGCAGCTCGGCGGCAAGGACGCCCTGGTCCGTACGCCGCGGCTGATCGGCAAGGGGCGCGAGTCGCTGCCGCGCATTCTGCCGCAGATCTGCCGCGCATGCAGCGATGCCGAGCGCGCGGCAGATGCCGCTAGCCATGCGACGCAAAAGATCAAGATTGCCCAGTACTATGAGGACCGTCTGGGCGAGCGCTATGCCGGAACCGTCTCGTGGGTTAGCAGTATGGGCCTGTTCGTACGCCTGGATTTGACGCAGGTCGAGGGCCTGGTTTCAATTAAGAGCCTGGGCAACGAGTGGTTCGAGTTCGACGAGGACGCGCTTACGCTGACGGGCGCCGACACGGGGACTCGCTATGAACTGGGCCAGCGCGTGATTATCGAGGTCTCGCGCGTCAATACCACGCGTGGACACTTGGACTTTAAGCTTATCCACTAGCTAAATCCCGACTCGTGGCGGGAGAGCGGAGGGCGGTCTTTCGGGGCCGCCCTCCGCATTTGAATCGTGGCTACCTTGCCGTCTGCTCGGCTGCCCGCTTACCTGCTATTTGAGAGGTAAAACCTACCAAAATAAACCTGTCCCTTTTTGGCAGGTTTACAAGAAAGCGGGGATGAGATGGCGACGGTGTACGGTTATGCGCGGGTGAGTTCGCGCGATCAGAACCTTAATCGGCAGCTGGATGCGCTGGGCGCCTATGGCGTGGGCTCGGCGAATATTTATGCCGACCATGCGAGCGGCAAGGACTTCGATCGACCGCGTTATCGCGAGCTGCTACACGTCCTGGGAGACGGGGACGTGCTGGTGGTGCTTTCTATCGACCGACTTGGCCGTAATTACTCCGAGATTCTTGAGGAATGGCGACGCATTACCAAGGAGCTCGGGGTTGCCATTGTGGTGTTGGACATGCCATTGCTTGACACGCGCGCTAGGGCCAGCGGCGCGCCGGATGTGACCAACGCTCTGATTGCCGATATTGTGCTGCAACTGCTGAGCTACGTGGCGCAGGTGGAGCGCGAGAATATCCATCGGCGCCAGGCGGAGGGAATTGCAGCGGCGCGGGCGCGAGGGGTTCGTTTCGGTCGACCTCGCAAGCCGTGCCCTCCTCAGTTTGAGCTGGTGCGCGATAGCTATGAGGCAGGCGATATTACCCGCAGCCAGGCAGCAAAGTGCCTGGGCGTGTGCGTAGGGACGTTCGATCGCTGGATGCGCGAGGCGGGGTAGGGGTTTGCGTCGCTTTGTCGCTTCCTGTTGCGATTCAAATTTTGATACGGTGACGATGCCATTTGGGGCTACACTCGCTGATATTCAAAAAAGGAGGCTGGCCCTTGACGCGCGTAAAACAAATAATCGGATGGACCGCGATCGTTCTGTTCGCTGCAACGCTGGCGGGCATCTGGGCGCTGACGGAGCAAAATGCGGTGGAGACGTCGTTGCTGAGCGAGTCCATCGCGCGTGTGGTGGAGGGCCGGGCTACGGGCGTTCAGGCTGTCGATGCCACGGGTGAAGCCCAGACGGAGAACGGAATGACCGGGGGCACCGATTCGGCTGCCTCGAATGTCCAGTCTGGCCGACTTGTTTCCATTCGCATGTGGGTGGGCACAAACGTCCGTCGCGTTGCCCATACCGTAGAGTTTTTCTTCGTCGGATTGTTCGCCTCGGTGGTCGTGGTTTGCTTTTCCAGGCGTCCGTGGAGCGTATGCTCCCGTTGCGTGCCCGTATTGCTCTTTTGCGCCGCCTGCTCCGTTGGCGATCAGGTACATAAGATCTTTGTTCCCGGCAGGCATTTCGACGTTATCGATTTAGGATTCGATGCTGCGGGCTATGTCACCGCCATGCTGTTGGTATTGCTGGCAGCGGCGTTGGTGCGCCATGCGACTCGGCCGATCGGCGCCCATGCGAGGCGCTAGCCTTAAGACGAGGCATCGCGACTGCCTATGCTTCGACATTGACTACAATAACGGCTGCAATCGCGAGTGGCCGTCGATGTGCAGTTTTCCAGACACCTGTTTTCTCTAAGAAAGGAAATCCCATGACCGTACTGTTTGTTGAATATCCCAAGTGCTCGACCTGTAAGAAGGCAAGGCATGGCTGGACGAACACGGGGTAGAGTATATCGACCGCGATATCGTTTTGGACAATCCCACGGCTGATGAGCTTGCGACCTGGATTGCTCGTTCGGGACTGCCGGTGCGGCGCTTCTTTAATTCGTCGGGCATGAAATATCGAGAGCTGGGCCTGAAGGCGCGTCTAGATGCGGGCATGACGGATCGGGAGTGCTACGAGCTGCTGGCGACCGACGGCATGCTGGTCAAGCGTCCGCTGTTGGTGGGCGACGACTTTGCGATTCCCGGCTTTAGGGAATCGGCTTGGGTCGAGGCGTTGCTGTAGCGGCTGCGGAAAGTGCGACCCGTTTTGAGTGCTCAGGGTGGGACGTGTTTTCCATCGGCGGGCTCGCTCGGCTCAATCATCGAGCTGTGCCCATTCGTGCGGATCGTAGACCTTTACGTGCTTGTTGGGCTTGCCGCTCCAGTACTCCTCGTCCATAAAGGGCAGATATGCCTGAACGCCGGGGCAGATAAAGGGAATCCGCTGCTGTTGCAGTCGCTCGCGCTGTCGCTGCTCCAGGTGCGCCTCGGATATGACAGTCGGCATACCGGACAGCTCGACGAGGCTTGCCTGGATTCGCTTAAGGTCGGGGAGTCCCGCGTGCCATGACATCCGCATGATCAAAAAGGATGCACGGCGGTAGTTTGCCTGCATCACCGTGATGGCGGGGCGCAGAGTGGGATGGATTTTGTCCCGTTCGGGCCAAAGGTCAGCAGTGATCTCGAGGCCCAGGGTCTCCCATAGGTAATCAAGCTCTTCGTCCATGGCGCCTCGATATCCGTGCAATGATGACGGTTCGATTGTGCCATCAGCCGTGAGTGCTGCATTGTTGTAATCTACCAGCGGTAGATGCGGGATGTTTTACGGGCTTTGGCGCCGTACGTGTCGCTGGCGCTTCACAGGTCCTTCACGTGTCGGCCGTATTTGACTGAATTTCAAAAAAGTCAAAATTGGGGCTTGCGTCACGGCCGGACTTCCCGTATATTTCTTTCTTGCGCAAAGGCACAGCCGAGCGCAGCGATGCAGTCATTGGGATGTCGTCTAATGGCAGGACAGCGGATTCTGGTTCCGTCAATGGGGGTTCGACTCCCTCCATCCCAGCCATTGCATTTGCTACATATGGCCCGTTCGTCTAGCGGTTTAGGACGCCGCCCTCTCAAGGCGGAGATCACCAGTTCGAATCTGGTACGGGCTACCAAAATTGAACGCCCGGGCCTCGTAAGAGACCCGGGTTTTGTGTATTGACCGATATTTAAGGCGCGCGTTGAGTCTGCCGCCCGGACCGAGGAGTTGTCATGGACCTGCCTATCAGCTTGGAAGACATCACGTATGCCGAGAACTATCTGGCGCAGGGCGACCTGGCTACGGCGACGCCGCTGCTTGAGCGTCTGGTGGAGCTCGCCGAGGAGTATATCGACGCTGAGTGCAAGACGGAGGAGAAGCGCCAGTACTTTAGCTTCGACAGCAAGTTTGAGCGCCTGGCCTATCGCCGTGTGGAGAAGGATCCGCGCGAGCTGGTGCAGGTCGAGGTTCCCTTTGACCGCCTGTACTCCGACATGGCGTTTGCCTACATTCGCCAGCAGGATTATGTGAGTGCTCGGAATGCCCTGATGCAGGCCGTGCGTTGGGATCCCATGAACTGCAACTATCGCTTGGACTTGGCCGAGCTGTTCCGCGCGCTCGAGGACAAGCAGGAGTGGGCATCGCTCTCGTTCTCGGTGCTGGAGCGCGCGAGCGACGGTAAGTGCGCCGCACGCGCCTACACCAACTTGGGTCAGTACTTCTTGGAGCCCGAGACCGAGAACATTTCGGCTGCCGTGGGCTGCGCGCGTCTGGCGCTGCGCCTGGCACCCAATGATGCGCATACGACGCGCCTGCTCAACAAGATCCATACCACCTATCCGGATGCCGCGGACGAGAGTGACGACCATGTGATGGGTGAGCTCGCCCTGCAGGGCGTGCCGACCTCGCCTTCGGCCGAGATCGCCATCTGCCTGATCATGTGCGCGACCGATGCTGCAAGCGACGGCGACAAGCAGGAGGCTACGCGTCTGACGGTCCGTGCCCGCGACCTGGTGGGCGAGGAGGCATGCGCGGCGATCATTAAGCTGGTGCGCGAGAGCGATGCCGAGCTTAATGCCGAGCGCAGGGCAAAGCGCGAGGCTGCGGGCTCAAACGCCAATGGCGCCAAGGAGGCCGGCGATGCCCAGTAAGCGCGAGCGCAAGCTCATTTCCAAGAATCGCTCGGCACATCACGAGTACTTTATCGATGAGACGTTTGAGTGCGGTATTGAGCTGAGCGGTACCGAGGTCAAGTCGATTCGCGAGCGCGCGTGCCAGATTACCGATACCTTTGCACTGATTCGTGGCGGGGAGTGCTGGCTCGTCGGCCTGCATATCCACCCTTATAGCCATGGTGGCGTGTGGAATCGCGATCCCGACCGTCGGCGCCGTCTGCTGCTGCACCGCAAGGAGATCGACTTTCTTGACGGCAAACTTCGCAACCGTGGTTATGCGCTGGTTCCGTTGGAGCTCTACTTTAATACCGACGGTCGCGTAAAACTGCTGCTGGGCCTGGGTCGCGGCAAGAAGCTCTACGACAAGCGCGAGGACATGGCCAAGCGTGATGTCCAACGCGAGATCGACCGCGCCCTCAAGGAACGCAACCGCTGACCGTCCTTCATAAGTTGCGGTGGAATACGGACTGTTTTGCCTGTTTGAGGGGCTATTCAGTCCTTATTTCACCGCAACTGCGGGCGTCTCATCTTGCTTATACTGTTTTGACACATATGTCTCAAAGGTGGTGTCCGTTGTGGGCGCCGCCTTTTTGTGGGTACATACATCCATGAGGTTCCAACCCGGGTTAGGGGAGTGATTGTTATGGACAAAACTGCGTTCTTTACCATGCCGAGCGGTCTGTACGTGGTGAGCGCCGCGGCAGACGGGCTGCGCGCCGGCTGCGTCATCAACACTGCGGTGCAGGTGACGTCCATGCCGCCGCGCATTTCGGTTGCCGTGAACAAGGACAACGTCACCTCGGGCGTCATCGCTTCGGCCAAAGCGTTCGCGCTGACCGTGATCGATCAGACCGCCGATATGCTCTACATCGGTAACTTTGGGTTCCGCACCAGCAGCGATTATGACAAGTTTGCCAAATACGAGACCCGCGAGACGGCTCTGGGCATGCCCTATGTGCCCGAGCACGCGGCGGCCCTGTTTAGCTGCCATTTGATCGACACTGTGGATGTTGGCACGCATCTACTGTTTATCGGCGAGGTCGAGGATGCCGAGCGCTTGAGTGACGAGACGCCGCTCACCTACGATTACTACCATAAGGTCCTGAAGGGCAAGACGCCTCCGAAGGCGTCCTCGTATCAAGGCTAGAAATGTTTTAAAAGTACTTGCATTATATTATTGAGAATCTATACTGATAAATGAAGTACATCACCAGTCGCGTTTGAGAGGAGAACATCATGGCTGAGGAGAAGAAGACGTATAAGTTCGTGTGCGTCGTTTGCGGTTACGAGGTTGAGGTCGATACGCCCGAGCTGCCCGAGGATTATGTGTGCCCGGTGTGCGGCGTCGGTCCCGATCAGTTTGAGCTCGTCGAGGAGTAGCTCGCAGACACACGGCGAAAGCCGAACATAGCTCTGTCCAAGGGCCTCGGTCGAATTCTCGGCCGGGGCCCTTTTCCTCCGCCCCCAAGGGATCACGGTTGCTGTTGGCCGATCCTGTCTGTTGTGAGTCCGGCCGACCTTTTGTCTTAACCCGCCACATCTAACGGTGGAAATTGGGCCCACTTGTTACATATCGAGACAAACCAAAACCGTCCGGCAGAAGATCTCAATCTGTAACATCTAGACATCGAAAGCGGGTCTAGATGTTGCAGATCGAGACGTTTGCCTGAGTAGGTGCCCCGCCCCATTACATCCCTGTCAACAACACGACATCGAGAATCGTCACGATGGCACCGATCCCTACGAGCAGCGCGTTGAGCGGGCGCGAATTGGCATATTTGCCCATGACGCGGCGTGAGCTGGTGAGCCGTATGAGCACAAAGACCGTAATCGGCAGCTGAAGCGACAGCAGCGCCTGACTCCAGATGAGACCTTCAAAAGGATTTGGAACGACCAGGCACGCCGCCACTGCTCCGGCGAAACAGGCCGCCACCCCGACCGAGGAATGTCGGTCGTGGATGTCGTATTCCTCGTCGAACATGCCCGCGGTGATGGTGCCCGCCGCCATGCCCGCCGTCACACTACTCGAGAGGCCCGCAAACAGCAGCGCTACCGCAAAGATGGTCGAGCTCGCCGGGCCCAAGATGGGGGAGAGCGTGGCCGCTGCGACGGCGAGGTCGTCTACGACCATGCCGTGCGCAAAGAAGGTCGTTGCGGCCAGGATGACCATGGCCGAGTTGATTGCCCAGCCCACGCCCATCGAAAAGAGCGTGTCGAAGAGCTCGTAGCGCAGACGCTCTTCGATAACCTGCTCGCCTTGGCCTTCGAAGTGCATGGATTGGATGACCTCGGAGTGCAGAAAAAGGTTGTGTGGCATAACGACCGCACCCAGAACGCTCACGATAATCGCGGCAGAGCCAGTGGGCATACTGGGCGTGATCCAGCTTGCGGCGGCTTGCGGCCAGTCGACCTTGACTAGTGCAAGCTCGGCCAAAAACGAGAGTCCTACCACGCCTACGAAGGCGATGATCCAGCGTTCGGCTCGCTTGTAGGAGTTCGTCATGAGCATCGCCATCGATACTGCCGCCACGATGACGCAGCCCGCACGCACGGGCAGCCCAAAGAGCATTTGAAGGGCAATCGCGCCGCCCAGGACTTCGGCCATGGCGGTGGCGATAGTCGCGAGATAGGCGCTGCCGAGCACCGCGCGTCCCACGATGCGGGGGAGAAAGCGGGTCGTGGCCTCGGCAAGGCAGGCGCCCGTGGCGATGCCCAAGTGCGCCGCGTTGTGCTGCAGCACGATGAGCATAATCGTGGACAGCGTGACGATCCACAGCAGCGCGTAGCCAAACTGCGAGCCCGCGGCCATATTGGAGGCCCAGTTGCCCGGGTCGATAAAGCCGACGGTCACGAGCAGCCCGGGGCCGATATGCCGCGCAATGTCTAGGCCTCCGTGACCACCGGTGCGTCGGGAGCCAAAGTGTTGTTTGAGATGGTTGAGCATGGTGCGCTCCTGCGTATGGGCGGCGTGACGTCGCATCTGGGTCGTGCGGCGCCACGCGTCGGATTTGGGTTGGGGCTACTTGTGCGCTTTGCCCTGATTGGCCACGGCGTCGATCTTGGCGGCGATGGTCGCCGGGTCGCCGATGTAGCGCTTGTCGAGGACATTGAAATCGGTATCGAAGGTGTAGACGAGCGGCACGCCGGTGGGGATGTTGACCTTGAGGATCTCCTCGGGCGTGAGGTGCTCGAGCTTCATGACGAGTGAGCGCAGGGAGTTGCCGTGTGCGGCGATGAGTACGCGCTTGCCGGCGAGCATCTGGGGGCGAATCTCGTCTTCGAAATAGGGCCAGGCGCGGGCGATCGTGTCCTTGAGGCATTCGGTATAGGGCAGCTGATCGGGCGCGACATCACGGTATTGCTCCTGGGTGTGGGGATCGCGCGCGTCGTTCGGCTCGAGTGCCGGCGGGCAGATATCGAAGGAGCGGCGCCAGATGAGCACCTGCTCGTCGCCGTGCTCCGCCGCGGCATCGGCCTTGTTGAGACCCTGCAACGCTCCGTAGTGGCGCTCGTTGAGCTTCCAGGATTTGATGACGGGCAGCCACTCGCGATCCATTTGGCCGAGCACGATGTTGAGGGTGTGGATCGCGCGCTTGAGGCGCGAAGTGTAGCAGACGTCAAAGTCGAAACCGGCTTCTTTGAGGGCTCGACCGCCTGCTGCGGCTTCTTCGCGGCCCGTGTCGGTGAGCTCAACATCGGTCCAGCCGGTGAACAGGTTGAGCTTGTTCCACTCGGACTCTCCGTGACGGATGAGGACGAGTTGCATCGTCTGCTGGTCTGCTTGGTGCGCCATAGGGGCCTCCTTGATCTGGCACGGTGTGCGTGCCGTTTGCTTGACGCCGCAAAGGATACCCGTTTTAGGCTTAAAAGTTAACCGAGACTAACAAAATTGTTGTATTTGAATGGGATGGTGAAGGGGGCTGCCGAAATGTCTCGATCTGTAACAACTAGGGATGGAAATTGGGCCTAGGTGTTACAGATCAAGACAGGAAGAAATGGTCCTATGGAAAATCTCGATCTGTAACAGCTGACCGCCAAAACCGGCCCTTCATGTTACAGATTGAGATGTTTGAAGTGGTGAGCTAACAGGCCGAACTTGGGGCCTATGTTGTCGCCCTTGAGGTCGGCGGTGTCCACTCGTAGGGCGTGCGTTACGCGATTGTTTCGAAACGGGTGGGAAACACAACGGGCCGACGATGCTCCTACTATGCCTATTCAACTGACTGTCTAAATATCTAGGGGAGGATCGCGATGCAGGCAGATTCCGCTCAGCAGCAGGGCCTTTATCGCCCCGAATTCGACCACGATGCATGTGGCATCGGCGCGCTTGCCGATATCAACGGTGAGCGCCATCACCAGATTCTGGACGACGCACTGTCCATTCTGGTCAACTTGGAGCACCGCGGCGGCACGGGACTCGAGAAGAATACCGGCGATGGCGCTGGCATCCTGTTCCAGGTTCCGCATCACTTTTTCCGTAAAGAGGCTCAAAAGTGCGGTCAGATTCTGCCGGCAGAGGGCGACTATGGCGTGGCCATGCTGTTCTTCCCGCAGGACGACAAGGGCGTAGAGGATGCCCGCCGCGTGTTTGAGGAGGGCTGTGCCGAGGCCGGCGTGCCGCTGCTCTTTTGGCGCGAGGTGCCCGTCGACCCGCACGACCTGGGCGAGACGGCCCGCGCCTGCATGCCCACTATCCTGCAGGCCTTCCTGGGCCGTCCGGACGACACGCCCGCCGGCGATGCCTTTGAGCGTCGCCTGTACGTGTGCCGCCGCACCATCGAAAAGAAGGCCGATGCCGAGTTTGCCCTGCGAGACAAGATCTTCTACGTGTGCTCCATGAGCTCGCGCACCATCGTGTACAAGGGCATGCTGGTCGCCACGCAGATGCGCCGCTTCTTCATCGACCTCAACGACGCCGCCGTCAAAACGGCCGTGGCGCTCGTCCACTCGCGCTACTCCACCAACACCACGCCCAGCTGGGAGCGTGCGCACCCCAACCGCTTTATCATCCATAACGGCGAGATCAACACCCTCAAGGGCAACGTCAACTGGATTCGCGCCCGCGAACCCAACCTGTACAGCCCCGTGCTGCAGCACGATCTTGAGCGCGTGATGCCCATCATCAACCGCGAGGGTTCCGACTCCGCGATTCTGGACAACGTGCTCGAATTCTTGGTCATGAACGGTCGCCCGCTCACGCGTGCCGCGTCCATGTTGCTGCCCGAGCCGTGGGACCACAACGATAGCCTGAGTGAGGAGCGCCGCGCCTACGACGCTTACCAGTCCATGCTCATGGAGCCCTGGGACGGCCCGGCGGCCATCGCCTTTACCGACGGTCGCACGCTGGGCGCCGCCCTCGACCGCAACGGCTTGCGCCCCGCCCGCTACTACGTGACGCGCGATGGCCGCTTTATGCTGGCAAGCGAGGTGGGCACCATCGAGGTGAGCCCCGAGAACATCCTGACGAGCGGCTGCCTGGGACCGGGCCAGATGCTCGAGGTCGATTTTGCCCGCGGCCGCGTGATCTACAACGACGAGCTGCGCGCCCGCTATGCCAAGGAGAAGCCCTACCGCGACTGGATTGCCGAGGAGACACTGACCGTCGACGCGCTCGATGAGCCCGCCGCGCCCGCGCCCGCCGAGGATGCCGAGGTGCCCGCCGCCGTGCGCATGGCCAAGCTCGGCTATCACTGGGATGATGTTGACGAGGTCGTGCGCCCCATGGCCCAGCAGGGCAAGGCCCCGCTCGCCTCGATGGGTATCGATGCGCCGTTGGCCTGCCTGTCCAAGAAGACGCGTTCGTTCTTTGACTACTTCTATCAGCTGTTCGCTCAGGTCACGAATCCTCCGATCGATGCCCTGCGCGAGCACATGGTGACTTCGACCACGCTCTACCTGGGCAACCACGGCAACCTGCTCGAGGATTCCCGCACGGCCTGTCAGCTGGTGCGCTTGGAGCGCCCATTGCTCAACGAGGAAGAGCTCGAGCATATCTGTGCCATCGACCGTGTTGGCTTTAAGACCCGTCGTTTCCGTGCCGTCTACCGCCGCGATGCCGGCGAGGGCGCGCTGCAGGCTGCGCTCAAACAGCTTGCCGAGGACGTTGAGGCTGCGGTCCGCGACGGCGTGAACATTGTGGTGTTGAGCGATCGTGCCGCTGCGGGCGAGGTGCCCGTGCCGTCGCTGCTCGCCGTGGGCTGTGTGCACAACCACCTGATTCGCGCTGGCGTGCGTACCTTTGCCGACATCGTGGTGGAGTGCGGCGATGCCGTGTCTCCGCACGACTTTGCGGCACTGGTGGGCTACTCCGCGAGCGGCATCTATCCGTACAACGCACATGCGTGCATCCGCGATCTGGCGGCACGCGGCGACCTGGACGTGACGGCCGAGCAGGGCATCGCCAACTACAACAAGGCTGCGACCGCCGGTATCGTCTCCATCATGTCCAAGATGGGCATCTCCACGGTGCAGAGCTACCATTCGGCGCAGATCTTCGAGGCCGTGGGCTTTACGCCGGAGTTCGTCAACGCGTACTTCGCCGGCACGGTGAGCCGTGTGGGCGGTATGGGTGTCGAGGACGTTGAGTGCGAGCAAAACGAGCGCTACGACGCCGCGCTCGCTATCCTTAAGAGCCCGGCTCCCGATCAGCTGCCCACACTGGGTCTGACCAAGTGGCGCCCGCTCGGCGGCGAGGATCACCTCATCGATCCGCAGACTGTCTACTTGCTGCAGACCGCCTGCCGTGAGGACAGCTACGACACCTTTAAGGAGTACAGCGCCCGCCTGCACCGCACCGGCCGCGCCGTGCGCCTGCGCGACCTGCTGGACTTTGATGCCAGCGGTCGCACTCCGGTGGCACTCGACGAGGTCGAACCCGCACTCAACATCGTCCGCCGCTTTAACACCGGCGCCATGTCGTATGGCTCCATCAGCAAAGAGGCGCACGAGTGCATGGCCATCGCCATGAACCGCCTGCACGGCCGTTCCAACTCCGGCGAGGGCGGTGAGGACCCGCGTCGCGAGACCCCGCTGGCTAACGGTGATTCCAAGAACTCCGCGATCAAGCAGGTGGCAAGTGCGCGCTTTGGCGTGACGAGCCGCTACCTGTGCAGCGCCTTCGAGATTCAGATCAAGATGGCCCAGGGCGCCAAGCCCGGCGAGGGTGGCCACCTGCCCGGCAAGAAGGTCTACCCCTGGATTGCCGAGGTCCGTCAGTCTACGCCCGGCATCGGCCTGATCTCGCCTCCGCCGCATCACGACATCTACTCCATCGAAGACCTGGCCGAGCTCGTCTTTGACCTTAAGAACGCCAACCCTGGCGCACGCGTGTCGGTCAAGCTGGTCAGCGAGGCCGGCGTCGGCACCATCGCAACCGGTGTGGCCAAGGGCGCTGCCGACAAGATCTTGATCAGCGGCCACAATGGCGGCTCGGGTGCCGCTGCTCGCGATTCGATCTGGCACGCCGGTCTGCCGCTGGAGCTTGGCCTTGCCGAGGCCCAGCAGACGCTGCTGCAAAACGGCCTGCGCTCGCGCGTGGTGCTCGAGGCCGACGGCAAGCTCATGGACGGCACCGATGTTGCCGTCGCCTGCCTGCTGGGCGCCGAGGAGTTTGGCTTTGCGACCATGCCGCTCATCTCGATGGGCTGCCTCATGCAGCGCGACTGCCAGCAGGATACCTGCCCCGCCGGCATCGCCACGCAAAACTGCCGCCTGCGTCGCGGCTTCCGCGGCAAGCCCGAACACGTCGAGCACTTTATGCTCTTTGTTGCCGAGCAACTGCGCGAGGTCATGGCGAGCCTGGGCTTCCGCACCGTCGACGAGATGGTCGGCCATCCCGAGTGCTTGCGCCAGATTGAGGTCCCGGGCAACCGTAAGGCCAACCTGCTCGATCTGTCGCCCGTGCTGGCGAGCGCGACCTGCGAGTTCGGTGCCCATATCCCGGGTGCCGACGGTCGTCACTTCCTGCCGCAGATGGCCGCGGACAGCGAGCTCGACAAGACGCTCGACTCCACGCTGTTCGTGCCCTATACGGCCGATGCCCGTGCGCACCTGCGTCCGATTCGCTTCCGCGCCGATATCGCCAACGTCAACCGTTGCGTGGGCACCATCCTGGGCAACGCGGTGACCAAGGCACATCCCGAGGGCTTGCCCGCCGGCTCCATCACCGTCGATTGCGATGGTTCGGCCGGTCAGAGCTTTGGCGCGTTCCTGCCGCGCGGCATTACGCTCAACGTGTGCGGCGACGCCAACGACTACTTTGGAAAGGGCCTTTCGGGCGGCGAGGTGTCGGTGCGCCCCAACCCGCATGCGACCTACAAGTTCGACGAGAACATCATCGTGGGCAACGTTGCGTTCTTTGGCGCCACGAGCGGCCGCGGCTTCATTAACGGTCTGGCAGGCCAGCGCTTTGGCGTGCGCAACTCCGGTGCCACCGTGGTGGTCGAGGGCTGCGGCAACCATGGCTGCGAGTACATGACGGGCGGTCTGGCGCTCATCCTGGGCGAGGTCGGGCAGAACTTCGCCGCCGGTATGACGGGTGGCGTGGCCTATGTCTTTGACCAGTACGGCACGCTCAGTGCCCGCGTGAACCACGAGAGCGTGGAGCTCAAGGCCCCGACGGCCGGCGAGCTGGCACAGATTCGCGAGCTCATCCAGGAGCACGTGGACGCGACGCAGAGCCCGCGCGGCATCAAGCTGCTCTACAGCTTTGAGACGATGAGCAAGCACTTCGTGAAGGTCATTCCGACCGAGTACGAGCGTGTGCTGGCGATTGTCGCCGCCGCCGAGGCCGTCGGCAAGACGCATGCGCAGGCAGAGGAGCTGGCGTTTGACATCGTGACCGGTCGCGCGAGCGCTGCGGATCTCGCTCGCTTCGATGCTGCGGGCGGTGCTGCGGGCGCTGCGTCCGTGGCTGCCAGCCCTGTTGCTTCGACCAAGAAGGAGGCGTAAGTGCCATGGGTAAGCCCGGTGCTTTTCTTGATATCGATCGCGTGACCCACGAGCTGCGCCCCGTGGAGGAGCGCAGCCATGATTTTGATCCGCTGTACGTTGAGCTCGATGACGATGCACGTCGCGCCCAGGCGAGCCGCTGCATGATGTGCGGCGTGGCGTTTTGCCAGATGGGCGCGAGCTTTGGCAAGGCACGTCCGAGCGGCTGCCCGCTGCACAACTTGATTCCCGAGTGGAACGAGCTGGTGTACCGCGGCCGCTGGGACGAGGCTGCCGAGCGTCTGTCGCTCACCTCGCCCATGCCCGAGTTCACGAGTCGTGTGTGCCCGGCGCTGTGCGAGGCCGCGTGCAACCTGGGTTCGGTCGATGGCCAGCCCACGACGATCCATGACAACGAACGTGCGATCAGCGACCACGAATGGGCAAATGGCGGTCCGCGTCGCTTTGAGCCGGCGGGGGAGGACGCGCCCTCGGTCGCCGTGGTTGGTTCTGGCCCGGCTGGCCTGGTGGCTGCGTGGGAGCTCGCGCGTCGCGGTGCCCGCGTGACGGTGTTTGAGCGTGACGACCGCCCGGGCGGCCTGCTCATGTACGGCATTCCCAACATGAAGCTCGAGAAGTCCGTGGTCGAGCGTCGCGTGGCGCTCATGCGCGAGCTGGGTATCGTCTTTGAGCTGAGCGCCGATGTGACGGACCCTGCGGTGGCAGCCAAGCTCAATGGCTTTGACGCCGTTGTGGTGGCTGCTGGTGCTCGTGCGCCCCGCGGTCTTTCGGCTACGAATGTGGATGCCCCGGGCGTGGTGTATGCCGTGGATTACCTGACGGCTTCGACTGTGTCGGTACTCGACGGCGGCGAGCCCGCTATTGACGCGCGCGGCCTGGACGTTGTGGTCATTGGCGGTGGCGATACGGGCAACGACTGCGTGGGTACCGCCGTACGTCAGGGCGCGCGCAGCGTGCGTCAGTTTGAGTTCTTGCCGGCGGCGCCCGATAAGCGTACGGCGAGCAACCCCTGGCCGCAGTGGCCCAATGTGAAGAAGACCGACTATGGCCAGCAAGAGGCCATTGCCGCCATGGGTGGCGAGATGCGCGCCTGGGGTGTGGATACCCTCGAGGTGTTGCTGGACAAGAAGGGCGCGGCCGCGGGTCTGCGCGTAGTCGATCTAGATTGGTCGGCCGGCAAGCCCGAACGCATTGCGGGCTCCGAGCACGAGGTGCCGGCGCAGCTGGTGCTCATCGCCTGTGGCTTTACGGGTCCCGAGCATGGCGTGTTCGATGTGGTGAGCGTGCCTGTTGCCACCGCTGGTCGTCCGCTGCCGGTGATGGCTGCCGAGGGCTCGCACCTCGCGGCCCGCGTGGATGGCGTTGCTGCGGATGCCGCGCCGGTGTATGTGGCCGGCGACGCCCGCAACGGCAGCTCGCTCGTGGTGAGTGCCATGGCCGATGCCCTCGCCTGCGCTGCCGAGGTTGCCGAGGCACTGGAACTGTAAAGTAGTCACGGAGATATTCAACAATCGAATCGGCAAGGGCTGTCCCTAACTGCCGGCACAAAAGGAACGTCCCTAAGTGCCGACAGTTAGGGACGTTCCTTTTGTGCCGGCATTCGGGGACACTCCTTGCGGATTTGCGAGCAGTTTGCTCGTTTGTCGACGTGCGGGTGTTCATTTGTCGACTTCTTGGGCTGTGGTCACCTGTTGTTTCTGTGGTGGCTGCGGGCATCTGGCTCAAAAGGGCGGGTTGGCCGTCTATGTTTGCCTGCGGTTTTGTTGCGGTGCGCATTTTCGGTCAAGCTTTTCGTCAAGTGTTTGGTCAGCATCTGGTTTGCAGCCGGAGGCCTATTTTGCCCGCGCTGGTCGTGGCTGCCCACCCTCCTCGTAAGCTCAAATTGAGGTCCATCAGTTTGAGGAGGATGCCATGACTGACCACGCTTTTGACCGAGCAGAGCTTGCTGAAGCCGTCGGCAACGATATTGCCGACATGGCTCACTTTTGGATGCTGCGGAAGTTTCAATTCCTGGAGCCGGCACGCGAACAGTTCGAGGTCATTGTCGACCCGTGGCTCAGCTATTGCGAGGGGCCTTCTCAAAACGAAATCATGGCCTACAACATGGCGTTTACCGATTGGCTGCTGTTTGAGCGCCCCTATCGCCATGGCAAAACGCTGCTCGAGCTATATGTTGACGAGCCGCCGGCATCGCTTTCGCCTGCCTCGCTCAAGCGGCTCGAGCAGGTACGCGACACGCAGTATTTCTCGCGCTTTGGCATTTTGGACAAGAATCCTGCGTCCGGCATGGTCGTGCTGAAGGACACGCGCACCGATCATCGCTTTGATGTCTACGACCCGCATATCGTGCAGAAGGAGCATTGGAACGACGGCGCGATTGCGGTGCGCCTCGCCTGCGTCGACGATGTCTGGCTTACGGCGGGACAGCTCTACCTGTATGACATCGCGCGCCTGAACGACACGGCGGTCGACGGACCGGGTGCGGTGCATCCCGAGGATCTGCAGGACGGCTTTGACACCTCGTGCATCAGCTTCTTCTTGCGTCTGGTCCGCGACATCATGGGCGCCCAGGGGCGGTACGTAAAGTCCCTCAACATCTACGAACAGGAATGGGGGTAGAGGATGGGCGGTTGTCGCCTGCCTTGCCTTCTGCCCTTTTGTCTCGATCTGTAACGTTTGGGGACAAAAACCAGTCTATCTGTTACAGATCGAGACGAATGCTTGGGCGCCGCTGGTTTGTCTAAATCTGTAACGTTTAGGGGCCTGGAGAACGTCTTACTGGTACAGATCGAGACGTTTGGCACCTGGCTGGGGGGGGATGTCTCAATCTGTAACATCTACAGTCCAAAAATCGGTCTTCCTGTTACAGGTCGAAACGTTTGTCGGCGGAGGCAACGGTGACGATGGTCCATTTGTCCGATGTGGTGGTGATGGAAGTGTCTAATACCGTTTTCAAGCACAAGCATACGACTCGCAACACGTTGGCGCGGAATAGGATGCTCGCGCGACTCACGGAGGCGACCGAGCAAGGTGCGCTGCTCGCAACGCATGACAATGCCGAGCTCATGTGGCTGCGGCGTCATGTTGGAACCGACGATATCGCGGAACCCGAGCCGTATTTGTTCTGCTTTCAACATGATTGGGGTGTGCTGACGCCGGCGGAGCGAACGCTGCGTACCATCAAAGGGCTTGCAGAGTTTCATCCCGATTGGGCGTTTTGGGGCTATGACGCGGCGCTTTTGTGGGGTCTGGAGGTGCCGAATGATCTGCTTGGGTCGCGTTTTCTTGTTAAGACGGGTTGTTCGGTGGCGTTGAGCGGCGGGTGCAGGTTGTTGCGTCCGCAGATGGCGGGCGCACTCGAGCATGTTGATGGCGTGCGGGTGACGTCGTTTTGGCGCACGGTGGAGGATTGCCTACTGCGTGCGCCGTTCTCCTACGGGTTGGCGATTGCCGATTCTGCACTGCGGGCGAAAGGCGTATCACGTGGGGATTTGTGCGAGCGCCTCCGCGCCGATTGCGAGGGCAGGCGAGGGTATCGCAGGGCACAGGTGATTGCGTCGTATGCGGACGGGCTGTTTGAAAACGGCGGCGAGTCTCGGTTCCGAGCATTCTTTATTGCGTACGGCTTTCCGGTTCCGGAGCTGCAGGTGGAGTTTCGCGACCCGCTCGATCCGAGCCAGGTGTTTCGCGTCGACTATTTTTGGCGGCTCGAGGACGGGACGTGTGTCATCGGCGAGCTCGACGGAAAGGGGAAGTACACCTTGCAGAGCGGCGAGGGTCGGGAGTCGGTTGACCCATTCGTGGCAGAGCGTCAGCGGGAATCTCATCTGACAATGCTCGGGCATAAGGTGCTTCGGTTTACGTTTAACGAACTCAAGAACCCGGGGAACCTGGCTGAAAAGATGAGACTGGCGGGAATTCCACAGCGGGCCGATCTGGCTGAGGAATGGAAGCGTCAGTGGTATGGGTGCTAAGGGGTGCAACTGACGCGAATGTGGTTGTTCCTGCCGAGTTTGTCTCGATCTGTAACAACAAGGGGCCGTTTGGCCTCGTAGCTGTTACAGATCGAGACAGAAGGTTGGCTGCCGCTAAAAGATCTCAATCTGTAACATCTAGAGGCCGAAAACCTGTCTAACTGTTACAGATTTAGACGTTTGACGACAGGGCTGGAGAATATCTTAATCTGTAACATCTAACGGCCAAAAACCGCTCTAACTGTTACAGATCGAGACAAAGGTTGGACGCGGTGCCGAAAGATCTCGATCTGTAACATCTGGCTGCTAAAACCCGGTCTACCTGTTACAGATCTAGACATTTCCCGGATGTCGCTGGGATGGGACTGCAATGCATTCCGTTCTCCGTGTCTCATCCTTTCTCCGTTAACCGATATGTCCGCAGCAACCCTGCCGCACTGGGTGATAATGGACAAATGTTCAAGTTAATCGTGAGGGAGGAGCTCGATATGGCATCTGCCGATCGTTCCACGTTGTTTATCAATGCGACCATTCTGGACGGTTCGGAGCATATGGAGCCGCAACCCGATATGGCCGTGACTGTTGAGCGCGGCGTCATCACCTGGATGGGGCCGAGTGCTGTGGCGCAGGCGCCCGCGGGGGCCGAGGTCATCGACCTGGCAGGGGCGTTTCTCATGCCGGGTCTCATCAATATGCACGTGCATCTGTGCGGCTCGGGCAGGCCGGTTTCGGCGGGCGATGCGGGCGCGCTGATGAAGAATCTCGATAATCCCGTGGGCCGCGCCATCGTGCGCCACATCCTCAAAGGCAGTGCCCAGCAACAGTTGGCAAGTGGCGTGACTACGGTGCGCGGTGCGGGCGACCCGCTGTTCGCCGACATCGCCGTGCGCAACGCCATCGACGCCGGCAAGTATCAGGGTCCGCGCCTGGTGGCGCCGGGAACGGGCGTCACGGTGCCGGGTGGTCACGGTGCGGGGCTGTTCGCGCAGGTTGCCAATACCCCCGGCGAGGCGGCCGAACAGGTGCGCGATCTGTATGCACGAGGTGCCGACGTCATCAAGCTGTTCGTGACGGGCGGCGTGTTCGACGCGACCGAAGTAGGCGAGCCGGGCGTGCTGCGCATGCCGGTCGATGTCGCCGCGGCGGCGTGCAAGGCGGCACACGAGGTTGGCCTTCCGGTCATGGCCCATGTCGAGAGCACCGAAGGTGTGAAGGCCGCGCTTCAGGCTGGCGTCGACACAATCGAGCACGGCGCTCCGATGACGCCTGAGGTTCTGGAGCTGTACCGCGGCGCCGCGGGAACACAGCTCGAGGGACGCGCGCCGAGCGTGACCTGCACGATTAGTCCGGCGCTGCCGTTTGTGTTGCTCGATCCGGAAAAGACCCATTCAACCGACACGCAAAAGAAGAACGGTGACATCGTGTGCTCGGGCATTATCGAGAGCGCCCGCGCCGCCCTGGATGCCGGCGTTAAGGTGGGCCTGGGCACGGACTCGAGTTGCCCGTTCGTGACGCAGTACGACATGTGGCGCGAGGTGGCTTACTTCGCCAAGTACGTGGGCGCGAGCAATGCCTTTGCACTGCATACAGCCACGCAGGTCAATGCCGAGCTGCTGGGGCTGGGCGGCGAGACCGGTACGATCGAGTGCGGCAAGGCCGCCGATATCCTGGTGACGCGCAAGAATCCGCTCGATGGCCTATGCGCTCTGCGTGAGCCGATGCATGTGATGTGCCGTGGCGATCTGGTGCGCAAGTTGAAGGTCAAGCGCATTCCCGAGGTGGACGCCGAGCTCGACACGATTATGGCCATGCCGGCAGAAGCCCTGGCAGAGGAGCTCGCTCGCGATGGTGTAGCGTAGGCGCTGGTGTGACGGGGCAACAGCTTTATCGAATGATGTCGCCCCATGCAAAAAGCCGGGGTCTCAACACGAGGCCTCGGCTTTTAGTATTCCTATGGTGTAGCTGCTAGGAGCGCGTTTCCATCTTGGCGTGGCACTTGGGGCAGGTGACGCGGATCTTGCCCTTGCCCTTGGGGACGGACAGCATCTGGCCGCAGTTAGGGCACTTGAGGTAGGCCGTGGTCTTGCGGCCCTTCCACATCTTCTTTGCCGTGCGCTTGGCACGCTCAAAGTCTTCCTTGCTCGTTCCAGCTGCGCGCGAGGTGCTGGCCGCTGCAGTTCCACCGCCCAGGCTGGCGACGAATTTGCCCAGGCAGGGGACGTTGGCAGTCGCGGCAACGAAGGCATCATTTTCCTTGCGGCGGGCGTCGATGTTTTTGGACAGGCCGCGCAGCACGCCGAGTACGATTACGGCGATGGCGATCCAGCTGAGCCACTGGATACGGGCCATCGATCCGACCATCGCGAAAATAATTCCTATGAAGCCCAGCACGATGGTGAGCTCGTCGGCGCCGTTACGACCCTTCATAAAGTCATTCATGCGAAGTGCCTTTCGTTCGATATGCTGCACGCCTTTATACCCCTTTTGGTGCAAACGTACCTGCCCCCCCTGCACCAATTACTTGGCGAGCTTGTCGACGACGCGCTCTATCTCGGCGAGCTTGGCGGCCTTGAGCTTCTCGTCGCCCGATTCGATGGCCGACGCGACACAGCCCTCGATATGCGCCTTGAGCACGTCGGCGTTAATGCGGGCGATGAGTGCCTGCGTGGCCATGAGTTGCGTGGAGATATCGACGCAATAGCGATCCTCCTCGACCATCCGCAAGATGCCGTCAATCTGGCCGCGCGCCGTCTTGAGCATGCGGGTTACCGATTTGTGGTCTGCCATCATGGCGGGTCCTCGTTTCTGGTCGATGGGGTCGAATGCCTCTGGTAGCTGCTACGCAGCGGTCACAGACAGGGCGTGGAACTTCTCGCCCGCGCCCTCGACGGCGTCGGCGAGCTGCTCGGCGGTCACGGTGTCGGCGCACTCTACCTGGACGGTCTGGGTCTCGTGATCGGCGTCGGCATCGGTCACGCCTGCTACGCTGAGCAGCGCGGTCTCGACAGTAGCGTCGCAGTGGCCGCACATGAGGCCGGAAGTCTTGATTGTGTATCGCATGGGTGTACTCCTTATCGATTGAGATTATCTGACAGTTTAGTCGTGAACAGCGTCATCTTAAAGGTGCGCTGAGGTGCCCGAGATTGCCCCGAAAGAGGAGCGAAGCGTACTTGGGTACGCGAGCGACGGTTTGAGGGGCAAGGTCGGGTGCATCAGCGCGCCGTCTTAGGCTTAAAGGATTTCAGGCGCAGAGCATTGCTTACGACGCAGACGCTTGACAGGCTCATGGCCGCGGCGCCAAACATCGGCGAGAGCTGCCAGCCGGTGAGGGGGAAGAACACACCCGCGGCGAGTGGAATGCCGATACCGTTGTAGAACAGCGCCCAGAACAGATCCTGCTTGATGTTGCGAATCGTGGCGCGCGACAGCTCGATGGCGTGGGCGACGTCCATGAGGTCGCTGCGCATGAGCACCACGTCGGCGCCCTCCTTGGCGATGTCGGCGCCGGTGCCGATAGCGAGGCCAACGTCGGCGCGCGCCAGGGCGGGGGAGTCGTTGATGCCGTCGCCCACCATGGCGACCTTGCTGCCCGCGTCCTGCAGTTCGCGCACGTGGCGTTCCTTGTCGGCGGGAAGAACGTCGGCGATAACCTGCTCACTGGTGAGTCCCACGCGGCGGGCGATGGCCTCGGCCGTCACGCGGTTGTCGCCGGTGAGCATGCGCACATCGACGCCGAGCGAGCGCAGCGCGGTAACGGCCTCGGCACTTGTCTCCTTAACCTCGTCGGCCACGGCGACGATACCGGCAAGCTCACCGTTTTTGGCAAAGAACAGCGGCGTCTTGCCATCGGCGGCAAATCGCCCCGCAAGTCCTGCGGGCACGGTGATACCCAGCTCGCTCATCAGGCGCACGTTGCCGGCTGCGATGACATTCTGCCCCTCGCGTGCCGTAACGCCTCGCCCGGGCACGGCGGCAAAGTCCTCGACCATGCGTGCGACGATTCCGCGCGTCTCGCACTCGGCCATAATCGCCTCGGCCAGTGGGTGTTCGCTCTGGCGTTCCAGCGCGGCGGCCAGCTTGAGCAGCGCCTTTTCGCTCATGGCGGGCGAGCCGTCAGTGCGCGTGGCCACCACGATATCGGTCACAGTCGGTTTGCCGCGGGTGACGGTGCCGGTCTTATCGAGCACCACGGTGCCCACGTTGCGCAGATTCTCCAGCGCTTCGGCGCTCTTAAACAGAATGCCCATCTCGGCGCCCTTGCCGGTGCCAACCATAATGGCGACGGGCGTGGCCAGGCCCAGCGCACACGGGCAGCTGATCACCAGCACGGCCACGGCGGAGGTGAGCGCCTCGTTTACGCTGCCGGTCAGCGCCATCCACGCCACAAAGGTCACGGCCGAGATCGCAAACGCCACGGGCACAAACACGCCGGCGACCTTATCGGCCATGCGGGCGATGGGCGCCTTGGTGGCGTTGGCGTCCTCGACGAGCTGGATGATTTTGGCGAGCGACGTGTCGGCGCCCACGCGCGTGGCACGGAAGGTAAACGATCCGGTGCGGTTGACCGTGGCGGCGTTGACGGTGTCGCCGGCGGTCTTTTCCACGGGGATGGACTCGCCGGTGAGCGCACTCTCGTCCACGGCCGATGCGCCCTCGAGTACCACGCCGTCGACAGGGATGGATTCGCCGGGGCGCACACGCAGCACCTGGCCGGGAAGGATACTGTCGACGTCAACGGTGGCCTCGGTACCGTCCTCGGCCACGACGGTCGCGGTCTTGGGCGCCAGGTCAATGAGCGCCTCGATGGCGCCGCCGGTCTTGGATTTGCTGCGCGTCTCGAGGTATTTGCCCACGGTGACGAGCGACAGAATCGTGCCGGCGCTCTCAAAGTACAGGTTGCTCATGCCCGTCATCATGGCCTCGTGCACCTGCCCGGCGGCCAGCTGGTCGGCCATGATAAACATGGCGTAGAGCGACCAGGCAATGGAAGCGGTGGCGCCCACGGCGATGAGCGCGTCCATGGTGGGTGCGCCGTGTACGAGCGACTTGAAGCCGTTGATAAAGTACGCGTCGTTGACGTTGACGATGGGGATGAGCAGGACGAGCTCGGTGAGCGCCAACGTCATGCTGTGGGTGTGGTCGGTGAAGACGCTGGGCAGCGGCCAGCCAAGCATGTGTCCCATGCCTATGTAGAACAGCGGGATGAGGAAGATGATCGAGATGATGAGGCGGGTGCGCATGGCGGAGGCGACGGCCTCCAGCTTTTTGGTGGGCGACTCCATATGGGCGGCGCCGTACCTGGCTTGCGCGTTGCCGTTGGGGGCGGTTTCGGTGCCCGTACTGACGGGCGAGGCCGAGTAACCCGCGCGATCGACAGCGGTGCAGATGTCGTCGGGGGAGACCTGTGCGGGGTCATAGTCCACCAACATGGAGCCGGCGAGTAGGTTGACGGCGACGCTTTGGACGCCCTCGAGCTTGCTGACGGCGCGGTCCACGTGTGCCTGGCAAGCGGCGCACGTCATGCCGCCCACGTCGAACGTATCTTGAGCCATGGCTTCTCCTTTCTGTGGCGTAGTGTTGGAAATGTTTACCTGCCGATACTATACACCCATACCCCCTGGGGGTGTCC
The DNA here is from genome assembly GCF_003467795.1 of Collinsella sp. AM36-4AA. Taxonomy (NCBI): domain Bacteria; kingdom Bacillati; phylum Actinomycetota; class Coriobacteriia; order Coriobacteriales; family Coriobacteriaceae; genus Collinsella; species Collinsella sp. AM36-4AA. The sequence goes on along the minus strand of NZ_QSHS01000016.1, from coordinate 6,181 downwards.
AGTGATAGTTGGAATGTATGACTTTTCATTACAGATGAGGGTGGCGGCTCGATCAATGGTCGCCTCTGCCAAACATCTCAATCTGTAACGTCTGGACCGGTTTTTGAACCATAGCTGTTACAGATTTAGACAAACATTTCAGCCGAAAACTAACGTCTCGATCTGTAACAACTAGACCCCGTTTTACCGAGTATTTGTTACAGATCAATACAAACAGTTGGCGGGAAACTCAATGTCTCGATCTGTAACATCTAGCACCAAATATGACTTCTAACTGTTACAGATCGAGACAATTGCCGGGGAGGGGTCCCGTCACGGCAAGACGCCCGCCGCCTAGATGCAGAATCCGGGAATCACGCAGGTCCGTTTATCGGGCTTGCTTGCAGACGTGGCGTAATTAAAGACATCGCCGTCGTCGCCCACGCGGTTCATATAGAGCGTGCCCTCGTTCTCCGACGTGTCGGGGCTCGCCGTACGCTCCCACCAACAGACATCCTTGCCCTTCCACTGGCGAATCATCATGCTGTTCGTGGTAAAGGGGCTCACCTTAAGCTCGCGGAACAGCTGGTATTCCTTGCCCTCGCCGTTGTAGATGCCGGATAGGTAATGGCAGTCCTCGCTAAAGTCCTTGGGCGCCTGTCCGCCGCAGAGCTCGACCATGGCGGGCAGCCAAAGGGTCGCGGGCAGCTCGCTCAGGCACGAAGTGCTTTTGGTGGCGCCGACGTTGTTCGAGATCTTCTTGACCGGACTGATAACCGATTGCAGTTCCTTGGGAAGCAGCTTAATGCCGTCCTCATCGAGCCATGTGCGCAGCTCGCAGTCTTCCCAGCCACCGTTGAGCGGGTGCTCTGAGGCATCGCGCTCGGCAATACCTGCGTCAAAGATAAATGACAGACCGGCCTTGCCGTTGGTATCCGCCAGGTCGTCGTGAAGAATGCCCACGAGTTGCGCCCCGACCTCCAGCCCGTTGGTGAGCGTAACGCGCTTGGTGCTCGGGTAGGGAATACGGCCGTCGTCGTCGAGCAGATGATAACGCTTGGCGATCTTGCGAGCTTCGGCGTTGCTCTTCGCCGCCTTAATCTTGAGCGAAATCTCTTGCAGCTGATCCCAGGTGTAGTCGTCAAGCGTACCGCGGATGCCGTCCAGGTAGTCGGGGATGCCGAAGCCATGGGTTGCGGCTCCGATAACGCCGAGCCCCGCAACGGCTGCGACAACGCCACCGATAATAAAGCGGCGGCGGGTCATGGCATCGTGCCGGGCCTGCTCCAGAATCTCTCGCGCTCGCTCGCCGGCGACGTCGACCTTAAGGTGCGTGCCGGAATCGATATCAATTGCAGCCTCGTCTCCTGTGCCTTCGCGGCCCTCGGATTCGGCGTCGGTGAGGTATGCCGAGAGCACCTCGAGCATCTGCTGCTCGGTAGGGCGATCGCCCTGTTCGACCGAGATGCCTTTCATGATGATCTGGACGAGCGCTTCATCGCCCTCGCAGCGCGGCTCGAGCGGTGCCGGATTGGTCTTGGTCTTTACGAGATAGAACGAGCCGGTTGCAGCGGCGTCCGTCGACTCAAAGTCAAACGGTTTGCGACCGCTGTAGAGCTGGTACAGAATGCTCGAAAGCGCATAGACGTCGATTGCCGGCGAACGGCGAAGGGCCGCGATTCCTTCGATATCCTGCGTGAGCATCTCGGGCGCGGCGTATGCGGGCGTGGCAAAGCGCCAGATGTCGGCGCGCCGGGTGATTGTGGCGTCGCCGAGAGCCATGGTCGCGGAGCCCATGTCGATGAGGCAGGGGTCAAAGGAGCAATCGGCAATCTGCTGCTCGAGCGTTCGGCTGGTGGTGCGGAACATGATATTGGCAGGCGACAGGTCGCGATGGATGACCGGATTCACGAGGCCTTGGGTCATCAAGAGCGCACGAAGCACGGCGTTTCCGACGGCGGCGACCATCTGGGTGGTCAGCCCGCCCAAGGCGTCATGCGGAAGCAGGGGCAGCGCCTGTTTGAGTGAGGTGCCCTCGACCCACTCCATGAGGATGAGCGGGTCGTTCTCGCACGATCCGTAGCCATAGACGCGCGGAAATCCGCGCAGGTGCGAGACGGTACACAGATGACGGTACTCCTCGAACAGCGCGGCGGTGTTGGCCAGGTGCGCGGCCGATTGCTCGGCGGAGCGGTCGGGGGCAGCGGGGGAAAGGATGGCGTTGTCCTTGAGTAGCTTGACGGCAAAGACCTCGCCGCTCGTGTTGGTCGCGCGCAGCACGTGCCCGATGTTGCCGTTGTCGCGGTGGGCCGTCTGGAGAATAAGCGTCATAAACCGACGCTTGGCGTCGTCCTTGGCGCTGGGGTCGACCGCCACGGCGGTGTCGAACGTGTCAAGACGAATGAGTTTGTCGCCATAGGCGCTATCGGTAGTATCCATGGCGTTCCTTTGTCTGGCATGGGTTGCCGCGCGTATACGTGGGCAGTGCGGATATCGGTAAAATACCATGATAACCGCACTGTCCACGTATGCCGCTGAGTATTGTCGTTTACGACGCAGAAGGTAGAAGACGAAAGACGGACGGCGACCGTCTTTCGATCGCCGTCCGCGCTAGTCCACAATGACAAGGAATGTCGTGTAGAGACCCAGATGGAGCCTGTCGCTGTTTTCGATTTCCACCGGGGGATAGATCTTGCCGGGCTCGCGTTGGTCGCGCGGCGGCTCAATCACAATATCGCCGTCGCCCGCGCCCGATTCGAGCACTGTGCCGTTGGTCGATCCAAGGCCCTGGGCGTACCAGTGCTCACCCTCAAGCCAAATGCGAAGATGCTCGCGCGATGCGTCGGCGCCCACATCGGTGATGCTGGGCGAGGTTTTGGGCAAAGAACCAATCACGGTGCCGCGCGGATCGCGTGTGAGGGGATGGATTTGCATGTCGACGCAGTTGTCGGCATGTGTCCTGAGCAGACCGAGGTTGGGGGCGACGGTGCGCGGCTGCTCCAGGTTGCCCATAAAGCCACGTCCGACGGTAGTTTCGGTGGTGCCAAAGTGCCCGCCTGTCTTGCTGTCGCAAAAGCGCTCGACGGTAGCCACGCCTTGGATGGGGTCGGCGAGCGCCCCCGTTGCCACAAAGAGCATAAGGTAAAGCGTACTCTTCTCGCGCACGGCATTGCCGTCAAAGTTGTCGATGTGATTGAGGGCATTTGCATATAGGCGGCTGTCCAACTTGTAGCTGGCGAGAGTCGACATCATTTCGTTGGCGGCCGGGCCGCGATAGTGCTCGGCGATTGCCTGATAGGCGGACTCGCCGCCGCCGAGCTTGCTGCAGATTGCCGCGGAAAGATTGAGCGTGGTGACGGCAAAGTCGCTGTAGATGGCGGGCGCGCACTGGTCAGGCTCGCGATGGACGATGTAACGGGTGAGATACGAGCGGTTGGAAGAGCATTTCTCGAGCAGGGTACTGCCGAGATAAGAGTTTCCATTGATGAGCATTCGGGCGATCTCGAGATGTTTAAGACCGCCGAACGAGCGAATATCGTTATAGAGGACCGAGCAAGGCGTCTCTGCTGCCACGGATACCTCCTTTGATTGCTTCCTAGCCAATATGGCGATAGGAATTAATGGCCCCCGGTGGGCGACGTATTAAATGGCTGCGCAATATATAGCGTAACCAAAGCAACATTATAGGCCACATGTTCGAAATTGCAGGAAGACTGAGAGATTTGGTTTGGACTGGACGGAAATTCCCCTCTGTCTTGATCTGTAACAATTGGGGCCGGTTTTGCTCCGTAACTGTTACAGATTGAGACGTTTGTAGGCCGTGTCGACCGTTTGTCTCGATCTGTAACACGTAGAGGAAGATTTGCCCTGTAGATGTTACAGATTGAGATGTTAGCCAAGGGGCTGACTGAATGTCTCGATCTGTAACAGTAGGAACCTGGTTTTGCCCCGTAACTGTTACAGATTGAGACAATCGACCCAGGCCCACTCCTCCTGCACCGTCATCTGTGGTTTACGTGGGGGCATGCGAAGCACGGGTATACTAACCGGCGGCGAATCTGCTCCATCGCTTAGAGCTGCTGCGTCTGGACGGCGCGTGATAGGGCTGCCAAAGCGATCGCCAGCGTGCTGAGCAACGTCCTCTCTGTGCGCACCCGTTTTTGTATGTATTAGCGCACTACCAAGCACGCCCGCGCGGCCGCATGCCGTGCCCATTGCGCGTGCAGATAAGGAACAACAACATATGCGTAATTCTGTATCCGACGTCACCGACGCCGAGATCCTGGACGAGACCCGTGAGGCCATGACCCAGGCTGCCTTCGATGCCGCCGATGAGGCCAATGCTGCCCAGGCCGTCGAGTCCACTACCGAGAGCCTGCCCGCCTTTGACGAGCTGGGACTTTCGGACGAGATACTTCGTGCTATCGAGAACCTGGGCTACACGGCGCCGACGCCCGTTCAGGCCGGCTCGATCCCTGTGGTGCTCGAAGGCCGAGACCTGCTTGCCGCCGCTCAGACCGGCACCGGCAAGACGGCTGCCTTTTTGCTGCCGACCATGAACAACCTGGAGCACATCGCTCCTCCCAAACCCGTGCGCGAGCGCAGCGGCCGCAACCGTCGTCGCGGTGCTAAAAAGCCCGAGGGCAACGGCCGCGGCCCTGTGATGCTCGTCATCACCCCTACGCGCGAGCTTGCCCAGCAGATCGACGAGGTCGCAAGCAAAATCGCCGACGTCACCGGTCATGTTGCCGTGACCGTCGTGGGCGGCGTGAGCTACAAGCCGCAGACCGCGGCACTTAAGTACGGCTGCGACATCCTGGTCGCAACGCCGGGCCGTCTGGTCGATCTGATCGAGCAGGGTGCCTGCCACCTGGGCGAGGTCAAAGTGCTGGTACTCGACGAGGCCGACCGCATGCTCGACATGGGCTTTTTGCCCGCCGTCCGCCGCATTGTGCGCGAGACGCCGGCCGAGCGCCAGACGCTGCTGTTCTCGGCGACACTCGACGAGGAGGCCGTGGGCGAGATCACCGACCTGGTGAGCGACCCGGCTCGCGTGGAGATCGCGCCCGCCACGTCGACCGCCGACACCGTCGACCAGTTTGTGTTCCCGGTGTCCATAGAGGCCAAGAACAACCTGCTGCCCGAGTTCCTCAAGAAGGAGGGTCCGGAGCGCACTATCGTCTTTATGCGCACCAAGCACCGCGCCGACAGTTGCTGCCGTCGTCTGGAGCGCAAGGGCATCAAGGCCGCCGCAATCCACGGCAACCGCAGCCAGGCCCAGCGCGAGCGCGCGCTTTCTGCCTTCCGCGATGGCACCGTCGACGTGCTGGTGGCGACCGACGTGCTTGCCCGCGGCATCGACATTAGCGACGTGCGCTACGTCGTGAACTTTGACGTGCCGGCCGAGCCGACCGACTATATCCACCGCATTGGCCGTACAGGCCGCGCCGGCGAGCTGGGCTGGGCCATCACGTTTGTGACCGAGCAGGACGTGGACGAGTTCTACGAGATCGAGAAGCTCATGGACAAGACCGCCGACATCTACGAGGCCGGCGACCTGCACGTGGGTCCCAACCCGCCCGCGGTTGATCCCGAGCGCGACCCTGCGGCCTTTAAGGCGAAGAAGAAGACCAAGCGCGGCAAGTCCAAGAGCAAGAAGAAGCTTGAGCAGGCGCGTCGCGACGGCAAGCGCAACGGCGACGATTACGGCGATGTTGCCGGTCGTTCCAACCGCGGTCGCGACGAGCGCCGCGGCGACGGCGAGCGTCCGAGCCGTCCCAAGCGCGGCGGCAAGACCCGCGTGCGCGAGGGCGTTCAGGCTCGCGTAGACGAGGCTGTTGAGAGCGTGGCCCGCGAGGTAGCTGCCGAGGAGCGCGGCGGTGCTGGTGCCGCTGAGCAGCCTGCGCGCGGTAACCGTGCCGAGCGTCGTGCCAAGCAGTTCCAGGGCGAGGCACATCGCCGCCGTCGCGAGGATGAGGATCGCGGTGGCCGTCGTCGTGTCGAGCGCGAGGACGAGGGCCGCGGTTCGCGCGGTGGCAAGCGCGGTGCGGGCGACCGCCGTCGTTCCGGTCGTGATGACGAGCGCGGTGGCCGTGATGAGCGTCGCGGCGGCGAGGGTCGCGGTGAGCGAGGTTCCCGTGGCGGCGAGTCTCGCGGCGGCAAGCGCTTTGACGAGCGCGGAGGCCGCGAGGGCGGCCGCGGT